>NZ_JBMOWC010000013.1:0-142870 GCF_049310765.1 Bacillus sp. PSXD-155
AGATAAAGAAACAGCAAAGATAGAAGAGAAGAAAACTGAAGATAAAGAAACAGCAAAGATAGAAGAGAAGAAAACTGAAGATAAAGAAACAGCAAAGATAGAAGAGAAGAAAACTGAAGATAAAGAAACAGCAAAGATAGAAGAGAAGAAAACTGAAGATAAAGAAGCAACAAAGATAGAAGAAAAGAAAAGTGAAAATAAAGAAGCAGCACAGTTAGAAGGGAAACAAAAAGTAGAAAAATCGGTAAAAACGAACGGAAATGAAAATAAAGAGGAAGAAAAAACGGTATCTCAAGAAAAGGATCCTCAAACTAATCCTTCATGGAAGCCAATTGGTACAGAGCAAGGAGCAAAACCTGATATGAAATTTAAAGAAGGAACAGTAGATTGGAGTGAGATGAAAAAAGCAATCTCTTATGCTGTTGATGTTCCAGAGAGCCAATTGATTTTTGATTTTATTGGAAATAATGGTAATAATAAAGCCTACGGTAATGTACGAGATAAACAAAGTAATAAAAAATATAAGGTTAATATTGATTGGGTAGAGAATCAGGGGTGGAAACCAGCATCTGTACAAGTGGTAAAATAAATAATAGAAATGTAATTATGTGCTTAAAAATTTACTCTTGTAAAAACTCATAAAAGAGTTTGTTTCAATCAGGACTCTTTTGTTATGTTGACAGCATTAATTACTGAGACTCAATTGTGAGATCCAGATGCAGACAAAGTTTGAAGTTTATTAAAATCTACCTGATTTAGTGCTTCGAAAGGTTCAAAATTGCATTTTTAAAGCACTAAATAATTAATGCTACCTTTTGAAATATTTTTGGTCTCATTTCATTAGAAACAATTCCGTCTATATAACTAAAAAATGTATTATAATATCTATTGAACATATGAATAGGATAACAATTACCTGCTGTTAGCAAGTTGTAGTTTATCTAATGAAAAGATCACTTGTTTCTAAGACAAGTGATCTTTTTATATACATTTCCTTTACTATTTTTGAAATTGAATAGATATTTCAATCTGTGTAATTACAATAGACTTGATTAAAATTAAAACTGCAACAAGGATAATACCGTTCATATTTGTAGTAAGAAATATATATAATATCTTAATGCAAGGCTGGCCTATATTCTATGAAGATATTAAAGAATTATTGGAAACATTGATAAACGGGAATTATTTAAGCTGTCCATATGGGCAGCTTATTGTATTTTTTGGTTTAGCTTGTTTTTTTTCGAAGTGCTGGCGGTTCCTCTACAAGCATTCTTGCATTTAAATTATTTTTAATATATTATATTTATATGCTTATATAGAAATGGACGTATACAAAAAAAGACTCAAATCTATTAATAAGATTTAAGTCCTTTTCAAAGATAAAAAGATTGTACCGAAATGGAATACAACTTATACTTTTCTTTTTAATATGTATCTAGTAAAAAGACATTTTTCATCAATAAAATTGTATTTTCAATATAAACGGAAGTTTATTTATTTTCAATGATAGGAAATAGTGGGTCTAGAACATAGAGGAACAAGGAACCATATAGAGAAATCTGAAGAACCTGAAAACTATTGTATGTAGTTTGTTCATCTCAAGTACAATAAAAGAGTCTTACCTCTTTAGGCAAGACTCCACTAGTATAGCTGTATAATATTTACATATCAACTAAAAAACAGAAACCATATAACACCAAGTAGCAGAATCCTAATATTCCTCCTACAGCTAATACTTGTTTAAACCAACTCTTAAATTTTATATTGCTGTAAATATCTTGAACTTTTTCCATATTTCCTCCTGTTAAGGAGAACCCTTAAAGACTCTCACTTCGTTATGGTACCATTAAAGAATGGCTAATAGAGGTCAAATATTGTCAAAACGTATAAATATGCAATATTGCATACAGAAATGTATTGTTAAAAATGTAAGCGTTTACTATAATGAGGGTATAAAGTTTAATCACATCCCAGTACTAACAAAAGAGGAGGAAATAATATGGAAATCGCAATGGCAGTTTTAAAATTTATAGGTGGAGCAATCCCATTAGTTCAAGAGCTTCTAAAAGCATTTATGTAAATTCACGATTTAGCAATTATTTATAAAAATTATCATTCGTATGAGTAAAGCCCCTTTAACAATATTAGGGGGCTTTTTAAATTTCTAAATATTTAAGGTTACGTCACATCAACATCAAGTTAAAAGTAAATTTTAAGAATAAACCTATAGAGGATATTTTATAGTGAATCAAGATCCTTTTACAAAGTTGTAGGCATTAAACTCCTACGGCTTTTATTATACTTTATTTAAGTAAAAAGTCTCTTCAGAAAATCTAAAAGGACCTTTTGAGATTTTTAAATACATGAACTACTGATAACTGGGTAGTGTAGAGAATATATATTTGATTTTTAAACAAATATGACAAATTACATGTGTAAGTTAGGTCGATCTTTATCGTAGATTAAAGGGACTTGAATAAAGTTCTTTTTTATTTGTAATCACATCCCAGAGTGGCCCCTAATACCGGGAATCGTTTCCTATCCCCTTATACGCTAAGATATTTTTGGAAGTAAAAACCCTAACTTAGACCCCGAATTTGCTTTAACGTGAGGAGAGTCTAATGTCGACTGTCAGAAACGTGCTATAAAAGTCTTAAAAGAATTATTAAACACCTATCGAGGACAGGAAGTAGTATTAGGCACTCATGGAGCTGTAATGACTTTGATGATGGGGTATTATGACAGTAAGTATGATTTGAATTTTTTACTACAGACATCAAAACCATATATATATAGAATGGAATTAAATGGGAATTATATTCTACTTCTTTATCAGGATTATATTAAGAAGTGGAGATAGTATAAGTACCCAAAAAACGATAATAAAAACTGTATTCATCAGTTTCTACTCCTTATGTGAATCATAAAGTTATTATCCCGTTTATTGTGGGCTGACTAAAGTTTCACTTTACCCCGCTATTTGCCGGGCAGTAAGATCCCACTTCAAAATTCAGCGAAAGAAAAGAAGTTAGGCGGGGATCAACTGCCCGTAAATTCCCGATTGGTGAGGGCTGATAATCATTTGGGGATGAAGAACCCCTAAATGATTAAAGTTTCCCTTTATCTCTCCGTCTCAAAAAACTCAATCCACTCCCCATCAGGACCAGCGAAGAATATGTAACGTGTTCCATCTGGTAATGTTTCGATTTCTTCTCCTAGTAAAAAGGTTACGCCGTGTTTTTGTATTCTTTCAATTTCATCCTCTAATGAATCTACCTTAAAGCAAATGTGATGTACTTTTCCTTCTGCCGGAAGAGAAGAGTTATAACCTTCAATGAGTTCGAGTATCGTTTCCTTCGATTCTTCCACACCTAAAAAAGCGAGTTTTAAGTCTGGGTTCGGGTGCCCCATACGTTTAAGGAGCTGTAAGCCGACTACTTCTTCATAAAATGAGATAGATGCTTCTAAGTTTGCAACCATAAGTCCTACGTGTTCAATTCTTCTAACTGGCATGTAGATTCCTTCTTTCTGAAAATTATATACAATATATTATTGAAAATTAAGAAAATAAGCAAGATAAAAACCTTACAAATTTTAGCGTGTTATATGGTATAGTGAGAAAGTATGTTTGGGGAGAAGGAAGGAGATTATACGATGAACACAACTACTCAAACTCCTTCATTATCAGAAACGATGAAAGAGTGGCATTATGCATTAGCATATGAAATTAAACATTGGAAAACGATAGGTGGTAGTAAAATTTCTATCATGAACGGTCGTTTTTTATATACAGATTATGAGAATACAGTGTATGTATTTCAGCTTATTTCGGAAGTAAGCTTACCTGAAGGTTCACCAATTCGAATTGAGTTCGATGGTGAGGAAGCGACAGGAGAAGTATTATCTGTACATGGATTAGAAATAGAACTGAAATTAAATGATTATATACAAGGTGAAATAAGAGAAGCGGTTTTATACAGTGAACCGTGGCAATTGTTAGAGCAACTGCAAGAGCGATTGAAAGAAGCACGTAAAGACAAGCTAAAACGTAATCGTATAAAGCGTCTCGTTGATGGGACGAGCAGTCCGAAACATATTGAGAAGATGAAAAATCCGAAAAATGAACTGGCATATCGCGCGTTTTACAATCCGACAACGTACGTATGGGGACCACCTGGAACAGGGAAGTCTTACAATTTATCACGTATTATTTCGGCTCATTATCAAAAAGGAAAATCGGTACTTGTGTTAGCTCATAGTAACGCGGCAGTAGACGTATTAATGAGTGAAGTAACGAAGCAAATTGAAAAGAAAAAGAAATGGACGCCTGGCGAAATTGTTCGTTACGGTTATAGTCAACATGAACATATACGAAATCATGAAACGTTACTTGCATCTAAGTTAGTTGAAACGACGAACGGATCATGGGGTGAGGAAAGACTCTACTTAGAAGAAACACGCCAAGAGCTTCGTGAAAAAATCTTATCGTATAAGGCAACGGCCTCTGATAAGAAGCGTATGCAGGAGATTGAAAGTGATCTTCGAAAACAAAAAGCAAAAATTAAAGAAGTAGAAAAAGAGTATATTGAAAATGCGAAAGTAATTGGTGCAACTCTATCAAAATGTGCAATTGATGCGCTAATTTATGAGCGTACATTTGATTTAGTTGTCGTAGATGAAGTGAGTATGGCGTTCGTTCCGCAAATCGCATTAGCTGCTTCACTTGGAAAACGTATCGTCGTTTGCGGTGATTTTTTACAATTACCTCCAATTGCGATGGCAAATCATGAACTCGTTCGCAAATGGCTTGGGGAAGATATGTTTTACCATGCTGGGATTGTTGAGTCTGTTAATAAATCAGAAGCACACCTAAACCTATTTATGTTGCAGGAACAAAGACGTATGCATGCGGATATATCGAAGTTTACGAATTCGTTTATTTATAAAAATAGAGTATACGATCATCCGTCTGTTTCAGAGCGTAAAGAACTTGCGCAATTGCAACCGTTCGCAAATGAAGCGAGTGTTTTATTTGATACGAGCCAAATGGGAGCTTTTTCGTTAAAAGATGCTGCTTCTGGTTCACGTTTTAACATTATGTCTGGTTTAGTAGCGATGCAAATGATGTTAATCGGATTGTTAGACGGTGTTCAGTCGATTGGTGTTGTGACACCTTACAGGGCGCAGTCACGCTTTTTATCGACGTGTATTAGAGAAATGTTGCAGAGAACGAAATATCAACACATACCAGTTTTAGCGGCGACAGTTCATAAGTTCCAAGGTTCTGAAAGAGATATGATGATCTTTGATACGGTTGACAGTTATCCGCAAGAACGACCTGGCGTATTATTCTTTGACCATAAAAACCATCGCCTCGTCAATGTAGCAGTGACAAGAGCGAGAGGGAAGTTCATTCAATTATCAGATTGCCATTATATGCGTAAAAATCTTTCAAGAAAACAAGCGTTGTCACAATTAACAGCTCATATAGAACGTCACGGAGATGTGTATGATCGCACGACATCAAGACAATTGTGGGAACGAAAAATATCGAAACGATTACGCTGGTTTATGGAAATGAATCTTGAAGAGCCGAAAGGGTTATTGAAAGATATTTTAGCCGCAAAACGAAAAATTATTATTTCACTTCCAAGTACAAAACAAGTGGATAAGCGAGTATGGCAAGCGTTAATGCGCACAAATGCACAGATAACAGTTTATAGTGACGGACCAGTTCCACTGAAAAATGTAAAGTTACAAAGACAAAATAAAGCTTTCCCGTTTATCGTAATTGATGATGAAATCTTCTGGGCAGGCGCACCGCTTACATCTCAAATGATGTTTGAAGGTAGTACGGAATTTCCGTACGTATGTGCAAGACTGCAAGCACCTGAGACAATTGGTGTATTAAAAGGATTTTTAGATATTCGGTAAATTCGGATAGGAATTCCTTGACTTTTACTTGGAATGAACTTAGAATAAAAAATAATTTAATATAATTTTATGAAAATTCTTATCACGAGAGGTGGAGGGACTGGCCCTATGATACCTCGGCAGCGGATTCGTTATGAATACTGTGCCAATTCCAGCAAGGTAACTTGAAAGATAAGAAAGAAGCTCATTTTGATTGTATATAAAAAAGCCTCTTTCTATCTTTTAGAAAGAGGCTTTTTTATGTGAAAATAAAAGGAGGAAGAACAATGGGAGCGACAGGAGTAACGTCACAAAGAAAAACAATTGAAGAGAGTATCGAAAGAAATAAGGAAAAGTACATAGAAACAAGTCATGATATTCATGCGAATCCAGAGATTGGTAACCAAGAGTTTTATGCATCTAGAACGTTAAGTTTATTGCTAGGCAGTGCAGGATTTCAGTTGCAGCACAATATAGCTGGACATGAAACGGGATTTATCGCGCGAAAAAGTTCTGGAAAACAAGGACCGGCAATTGCATTTTTAGCGGAGTACGACGCTTTACCAGGATTAGGCCATGCGTGTGGCCACAATTTAATTGGCACAATTAGCGTTGCAGCAGCAATCGCATTATCAGAAACGCTTGAAGAAATTGGCGGGGAAGTTGTTGTGTTTGGTACACCAGCAGAAGAAGGCGGGCCAAATGGTAGCGCGAAATCAAGTTATGTAAAGGCAGGTTTATTTAAAGACATTGATGCGGCGCTTATGATTCATCCGAGCGGAAAAACAGCGACAACGAGTCCTTCACTAGCAGTCGATCCACTTGATTTTCATTTTTACGGAAAAACAGCTCATGCTGCAGCTTCGCCGGAAGAAGGGATTAATGCATTAGATGCGGTTATTCAGCTCTATAACGGTATAAACGCACTTCGCCAACAACTTCCGTCAGACGTGAGAATTCATGGCGTCATTACAGAAGGCGGAAAAGCACCTAACATTATTCCTGACTATGCCGCGGCTAGGTTCTTCATCCGTGCAGCAACGCGAAAAAGATGCGCGGAAGTAACAGAAAAAGTAAGAAACATTGCTGAGGGAGCAGCGTTAGCAACAGGTGCAAAAGTAAAAATCCATCAATTCCAAAATGAAATCGATGAATTACTCGTAACAAAAACATATAACGATATTGTAGCGGAAGAACTAGAACTATTAGGTGAAGATGTAAATCGTAAAGAAAGAGTAGGGATCGGTTCAACCGACGCAGGAAACGTAAGTCAAGTTGTACCGACAATTCATCCGTACATTAAAATCGGACCAGATGATTTAATTGCACATACGAATGAATTTAGAGAAGCAGCACGTTCAGAACTTGGAGATAAAGCATTAATTACATCGGCAAAAGCATTAGCAAATACGGCGTATCGATTAATTACGGAAGAAGGGTTGTTAGAGAAGGTCAAGGAGGAGTTTAGAGAGGCGCAGAGGAATCAAGGGTAAGGGGATTAAGGTGCTTTTTTCGAATAGCAATCTAATTAATAAGTAGAGATATAAAAAAGAACATTGAAAATCAATGTTCTTTTTTTGGTTACTAATCATTGATTTTGTTGGTTTTTCTCAAGAAAGAGAAACTTTTACTGTTAGTGAGGATAATACGTATCCCTTTATCAAAACGACAATTTCTCCTCAAACTCACTCTTTAATACTATTAAAGGAGATGATAAGCCAAACTGCATTAAGGAGTCTAAAAATGCAGCGAGGGAATCCATCGAATCGCTCATGACCTTCATCATATAATTAAATTCCCCACTAATTCGAAATAAATCTGTTACTTCAGGAGCTGCATTACAATATTGGATAAAATCAGAGCATTGGCTCGTTTTAAACATGATGAATGCTTGAATGTTTTTATTAATTTTTGCAGGCTCAAATTTCGTTCGATAAGCCGCTATAACTCCTTGATCTTCAAGCTTGTTAATACGTTCTTTTACAGCAGGTTGCGTCATGGATATAATTCTTCCTATTTCTGAAACAGAAATTCTCGCATTTTCATACAACAAGTTCATAATTTTATGATCGATTTCATCCAGTTTTACGGCGTTTTGCATTGTGTAGCCTCCTTATTTTTGTTTTCTAAAGTAAATTACGAATTGTAACTATAATATCATAAGCGAACGAACTAAATTACCTATAAATCTATATTTAAAATGATTGGTGTTTACATGAAAATATAAGTATAGGTTTTTATCAAACGGAAATTTAGGAAGGATGGAAAAAATGAAGAATCTTGATGGAAAAGTAGCGTTAGTAACAGGAGCGAGTCGCGGAATTGGCCGTGCGATTGCGATGAGATTGGCGAAAGATGGAGCATTAGTTGCGATTCACTACGGCCGAAATAAAACAGCTGCAGATGAAACGATTAGTGAGATTGAATCTAATGGAGGAAAAGCGTTCTTAATTGAAGCTGAACTCAATTCAATTGATGGTGTCAAAAAGCTAGTAAAACAGTTAAAGAATGAATTACAAATAAAAGTTGGTACATCAGAGATTGATATTTTAGTAAACAATGCAGGGATAGGTACACAAGGAACGATTGAAAATACGACAGAAGAAGTTTTTGATGAAATTATGTCTGTGAATATTAAAGCACCATTCTTTTTAATTCAGCAAACATTACCATTAATACGAGCAGAGGGCCGTGTGATTAACATTTCATCAGCTGAAGTACGACTTGGTTTTACAGGGTCCATTGCATACGGCTTAAGTAAAGGTGCATTAAATACGATGACACTGCCTCTAGCTAAACATCTTGGAGAAAGAGGTATAACAGTGAATACAATTATGCCTGGATATACGAAGACAGATATCAATGTAAAATTGCTAGATGATCCGGAAATACGAAATTTTGCTATGAATTCATCTGTGTTCGGACGAATAGGGCAAGTTGAAGATATTGCAGATGCAGTAGCATTCCTTGCTTCTTCTGATAGCCGCTGGGTAACTGGACAGATTTTAGATGTTTCTGGAGGGTTTTGCTTATAGGGGCACTACTCCATACTCATCAAGCTAATTAAGTAAATTACTAGTTATGAAACGACCCTTGTTTCATAACTAGTAATTTATAGAAAGATAGGCATACTAAAGAAGTCTATTAAAACGTGATTTTTTCGCTAGGCAAATTGAATAAGGGGGCTATTTTTAATTATTCGTAATCTAAAATAATCAAATTTAATTTTACAGTAACAATAAAACAAAATTATTGACTGAGTGGTACAAAAAGGGGTATTCTATTCATGTTATCTTTAAAATGAGAGGAGGATACGATTGAATAAACGCGGCAGACCCCGAGAGTTTGATTATTCCTCAATTGTAGATGTTGCAATGAAAACATTTTGGTTAAGAGGATATGAAGGATGTTCTACACAAGATTTATGCAGTGATACAGGACTTGGAAAAGGAAGTTTATACAATACTTTCGGTAGTAAACATGAACTGTATAAACAAGTATTAGAACGCTACCATGAAATTGGGATTAGGGAACAAAAGAAATTGTTACATACTCCAATTCCAGTTAAAGAACGATTAAGTAATTTTTTTGAATGGGCATTGAAAGAAGACTTTGAGAATATGGATCAAAAAGGATGTTTATTGATTAATGCCAGTATAGAACGTGCTAACAACGATTTAATGGTACAAGAAATTTTCTCGAAGCATGTTGAACTTCTTAAACAAGCTATTGAAACAGTGATGGAGGAAGGATTGCAAACAGGTGAAATTTCAAAGAAGCAATCAGCTGAGGAATTAGCTAGTCTGCTTTTAAGCAGTTATTACGGATTCCGTGTTCTTAATGTATCGATGCAAAATCGGATGTTGTCTGAACAAGTTATCAAAGGAACAATAGAGTCTATTTGTGGCGCTTAGTGCGCTCTTTTTTTGCACTATTTCTGTACCGATCATTACAATAATGAATAAGGAGTGTTTTTATGCCATCGATTATTTATTTATTAGCTTTAGCAATCTTTTGTATGACTACATCAGAATTTATGGTTGCAGGTATGATGAATGAACTTGCTCTTTCATTCCAGGTTTCTGTAGCATCTATTGGGTATTTAATTTCAGCTTATGCAGGAGCAATGGTAATAGGAGGCCCCATTTTAACTGCAATCCTCTTACGAATGCGCAGCAAACAAGCATTATTGTTTTTAATGTTCGTATTTTTAATTGGTCAATCGCTCGGAGCTATTGCTTGGAACTATGATATTATGATGATTTCACGTATTATAACTGGTATTGCTTCAGCTTCAGCTTTTGGAGTTGCGATTTCCTTTTCTGCAACATTGGTTCACTCTGATTCAAGGGGAAAAGCTGCATCAATTGTACTTGCAGGTTTAATGTTCGCAACTGTATTAGGCTTACCTATAACAACCGTTATTTCGCAATATTTTGGCTGGCGTATTAGTTTTGGGGCTGTTTCTATTCTTGTGTTAGTATCAGGGATTATGATTCAACGGTTGTTACCATCATCTTCAAATAAAGAGCAATTAAATTGGAAAGACGAACTTCTGCGATTTAAGAATATTCATCTTTGGGCAGCGTACGTAACAAGTATGTTCATTATTGGTGGTACGTTTGCAGCATTTAGTTATTTCACTCCTATCTTTACAAATGTTACAGGGTTTTCAAGTGCAAGTATTCCATATTTACTTGCTCTCTATGGTAGTGCGACGGTAATTGGGAATATAATAATTGGCAAGTTCGCTGATAAATTTACAATGAAAATACTTATGGGTGGACTAATTATATTAATCATAGCGTTGTCTTTATTTGCTTTAAGTGCAGAGAATAAATACATTGCAGTGATTTCTACGATTTTTATTGGTTTAACTGGTGTAGCATTGAATCCAGCTATGGTTGCGAGGGTGATGAAGACAGCTAGTAATGGCATAATGATAAATACCGTTCATAGTTCTTTTATTACGCTAGGTATTGTTATTGGTTCGTCACTAGGTGGTCTTGGGATCAGTAAAGGATATGGTTTTGTATCTCCGCTATGGATTGGAGCTTGTTTAGCTATCCTTGGGGTAATTTCGTTATTCCCATATTTATATAAAAGAAAGGCAGATTAAGATGTTTAAAATTTCTTTATATGGGGTACCGCCGCATCACCATCAAACTAATATTTTCATATCTCCCTAAATTAAAATTTTCTTTCTCTACAGATAGTTATTCTGAGAAGCTGCTCATTTTTTCATTTTGGGAGCATTTCTTTTTCTTAAGTTGATGGGCATGTATGGTGACCCCCTATTAGACGGTAGTAAATTAACGATTTCGGGGTTCAGTTCAACTTTATTTAAAATAAGATTTTTTTGCAGTAAAATCAATGTTAGTGGAACTTTTTTAATCAAACTTTTTTGAAAATTAACATAAATACTTGCAATATTTAAATTAGTACTATATAGTTCTAGTTATGACAAAGGTAAAATTAATGAATCAAAAACGTGTGATTGAAGTAGCTGCAACATTATTTTTAGAAAAAGGGTTTGCTTATACAAGTATGGATGAATTAGTACGTGTAAGCAAAGTTTCAAAGTCTAATGTGTATTATCACTTTTCTAATAAGGAAGTATTATTAGAAGGAGTCGTTGATTATTGGATTGAAATGTATCAATCTGCAATTGATGACATACTTTCTCAGAACCAATTTTTAGTTGAAGATCGTATCCAACTGTTTTTAAAGCAATTATCACAAGGAGTTCAGTCGAGAGAGTATAAGGGGAGCTGTCCATTTATTACTCTTTATATTCAAAGTCCTAAACAGGCCACGCAAATAAAAGAAAAAATAGGTCTTTTTTTTACAGGATTACAAAAGAAAGTTTCTCTATTACTTAAACAAGGGGTAGAGAATGGAGAATTCAGAAATACGATTAATATTGATGAGGTTGCATCACTTTTTATTACAAATCTTGAAGGAGCGTTATTTATTTCAGAAACATTGAAGGATGCAACTGTAATCACGAAAACAGCAGATCATTTTTTAAAATTGCTTCGATAAAAGAAGCATTTTTTTTACATCAAATTAGTACTGATTAGTACTAAAAAGGAGATCTTATATGAGAACAGTATTTTTAATTGGTGGAACAGGCTTTATTGGAAAGCAAGTAGTGAAAGAATTAGCCAAAGAGGATGTTAAAATTCTTCTTTTAGTGAGGTCGAAAAGTAAAGCAATACGCCTTTTTCAAGAAAGAGGCATCTTAAAAAAGGAAGTTATGCACTTTATTGAAGGTGATTTGACGAAAATAGATTTAGGTCTAAGTGCTGAAGATAAGGAGAGGGTATTGAAAACGGATGTGATTATTCACGCAGGAGGCCCCATGGATATTCAAGCGACAAGTAAAGAGGCAGCTTCCGTATTTTTAAATGGTGCCAAACATATTAGTGAATTAGCTAAAAGTATTCATCAATTGAAGGGCTTGCAACAATTTATTCATGTTGTAGGTTATATGAGTCCCTTTGATGATAAAAATAGCAAGATTGCAATTGATGTGTTTCAAGAAGGAAACAATTATTTGAAAATAAAAAATCCATATGAGAGAACAAAATTTTTAGCAGATCTTTATATCCGTCACCAGGCAGCAGCAGTAGGTTATCCGCTTTCTGTAATTAATCCGCCAACTGTAGTCGGTAGTAGTAAAACAGGGAGTACAGAGCAGATAGCGGGATTAGGTTTGCTTGTGATGAGTATGCGAAGAGGGCTCATGCCAGTGATTCCTGGAGGTAAGGGATATAGGTTACCACTTATTTCAAACGATGAGCTTGCGAAGTTTATTGTGCAGGTTTTCAGATTGGAGCAACCGACTATTCAAACATATACACTTGTTGAAGACAAACAGTACGATCAGAACATTGCTGAATTATTAAGTATTATGTCGGAAAGTATGAATATGAGGGCACCAAAAATCTCTGTCCCAATGCCACTTATGAAAGCAATTATGAATAGTGGAGTAAGTAAAATAACAAAAATTCCTTCTGATGGACTGAATTTTATTACAAAACGAAAATTTTCAAATGTTTCAGCGAAAAAAATTATGGGAGGAGATTGGTTTAAGGAGACGAATGTAATGAAATTTTTCCCTGCCGTAGTAGCTGATCTGGATTATCGAATGATGTATCAAAATGGCCAACATAATCAATTATTTAAACGAACATTATGCGATAACACTACCCTTTACCAATTAAAAGGAGAGGGTAAACCGTTTATATTATTACATGGTTTATTGAGTGATGGAGAGGACTTATTTCCTTTAGCACAAGAGCTTCATGAAAAAACTGGTCAACCTGTATGGATCCTGGATCTTCCAGGTTTGGGACGTTCTCCTTTTAAACGAGAGAAAAATCTTCTAGATATCTATTTGAATGTAGTGAAAAAGTTATTGGAGAAAGCTACTAATGGTGCACATTTAATTGGCCATTCATTCGGTGCGTTTATTCTTCTGGAAGCGTTGGTACAAGAGTACATAGATAAGAAGTATTCAATCACTTTACTTCAGCCACCTGTTGTTAAAAAAAATGCTAAATCGCTAAATGTTCCTCAATTTATGAACAAATGGACATTAAAACTGGCAACTACTAATTTGATAGGGCGATATTTATTAAGTAATGGTTTGTTTGAAAGTATGGAGAGCATCCCTGAACATTATATTGAAAAAATAATTAACAGTTTTACTTCTCCTAGAATTTTAAATACTACGGTTCAGCTTAACAGTTTACTACTGAAAAACGATCAAGGTGATTTCAATGAAGTAACAAAGTATAATCTTCACATTATTTGGGGGGATTATGACAGAGCCTATTCTGCTCCATCACATCTTGGTAAGGTTGATTTTGTTCCATATGGCCATCATTTTCCTCTTAGCCATCCGAGTGAAACGGCAACATTAGTAATAAAAAATAGTAATACTAGCAGATGAGAGTGTGGGATAAATAAAAAGTGTGTAGTAAGATCGTTGTGTCTTTGAAAGAAAATCGTACTGTTTTGGGTCCCCCTATCATCATCAGACTAAGAAACGCCAATACCTCAAAACGAAAAAATGAGCATTTTGTTACAAGATAGTACAAAATTTCGTTCTGGGGGTACTATAAAATGTTAGCTTGATGGGCATGGGATCCCGCTCACATTTTAACGAAAATATACGCTAAGCAAATTCCAACATAAAGCGAGCCGAATTTTCTACTCTTAAGAAAAATTTCGGTTCGTTTTATGGTTTCATGACAAGTTGTTTACTGAACAATAAAGTTCTTTATTGGAACAGGCTACTTTCTTCAACAATTGGGCTAGATTGTTGAAGAAGAAATATAATAAAAATGCTTTTGATTGTTTTATTAAACGAATTAAACCGCAAAAAACAAGAAGAATTCCCCCCCTTTACTAGTACACTAAATGCTATAAAAAGGAGGGAGATTATGAACAATAAAGCCATTGGATTATTTCAAGGAATTGCGTTATACATTTCAGCTATTCTAGGATCAGGTGTCCTTTTTTTATCGGGGGTAACGGCCTCAATAGCGGGCCCTGCATCTATTGTATCCTGGTTTATCGTTATTATAATTAGTTTTCCGCTTGCTTATTCCTTTGCTAGTTTGGCACGGATATATCCTGATTCCGGTGGAGCAGCAACCTTTGTTAGAAATTCTTTTGGATATCATCTTGGCAATATCGTTGGGTGGTTTTACTTTGTAACAGCAGCAGTTGGTCAAACGATTGTATCTTTAACTGGTGCTTTTTACGTCAGTCAGGCATTTGGATTTTCGCATTTTGAAACAATTATAATTGCCGTCTTTATTTTGGTAATTGCAGGTGTTTCCAATTATTACGGCGTAAATGTTAGTGGTAAAGTTGCAGTGTTTTTAAGTTCCTTATTACTGATCCTTTTAGCGTCAGCTGTATTTGTGGCGTTTCCAAGAATACAATGGGGGAATTTTACTCCCTTTGTTCCAAATGGATGGTTTTCTGTCGGGAACGCTATAACGGTTATCTTTTGGGCATTTTTCGGTTGGGAGGCGATTTGTAATCTGGCTGAGCACTTTAAAAGGCCAGAAAAAGATATTGTCAAAGGAGCAGTTATTAGTGCAGTTGTCATTGGATTATTATTTTTAGCGCTAAGCCTTGTCACTATTGGAACGGCCACGTATGGCAGTCAAGAAAGCAACCTGTCTCCTATTGGTGTTATAATGGGAGATACAGTAGGCGGAGGTGCCAAAGTCGTTACAGCTGTTTTAGCTTTAATTATTTGTACAGGGACAGCGAATGCTTTTGTAGCCAGCCTAACGCAATTCGGTAGCAGGTGTGTTAGTGACAAAAGCTTTGTCACTAACGTTTGATGATATTTTGTTTATACCGACTTCTCTTGGGATTATAGTTTATGTTCTTTCAATGGCAGCAGGCGTTAAATTATTTAGGAAGAACACACTGGCATGGTGGGCATCGTTAATCTCTTTCATTTTATGTTTGCTGGTGATTCCATTTTTTCAATTGTATATATTTGTTCCGTTAATTGTCGTGGCTATATATGCGATTTATATGATTTTGAGTAATAAGATTTTCGCCTACAAGGGAGGATTAAAATCTAATGAAGGATCAAAATAATCTTTCTAGAGATACCATGTGGAAAGCAACAGTATCATGTGATTTAGCGTATGACGGGATATTCTTTTACGCAGTAAAGACAACTGGAATTTTCTGCCAGCCTTCTTGCAAGTCTAAGGTTCCTAATTATGAAAATGTATCCTTTTTTTCAAATGTGCACGAAGCTCAAAGGGCAGGCTATCGCCCATGCAAAAGATGCCGATCAGATCTAAATATAAAAATATACGACCCGTTCGAATGCGTTTTGGAAGATACTATGCGATTGATAAAAAATAATTATGTTCAAAACATGTCTTTAAATGAAATTGCATCAAGGGTAGGAGTTAGTCGTTTTCATTTAAATCGGATTTTCAAAGAAAGAACAGGGTATACTCCTCGAATATATCTAGAAAGGATCAGAGTTAAGAAAGCAAAGGAACTGCTCTTGACAACGGTCTTTAATAGTACAGAGATTGGTTATCAAACAGGCTATCAAAGTGTATCTAGCTTTTATAATGCATTTAAAAGAAATACAGGATTTTCACCGAGTCAATTCCGTGCTTTCCATAGTGGAAATACCGTAAACCAAGAACTTGACTGAATTCACGTTCTTTAACAAAAGATAGCATGAATTAACAAGAGTGCTTTGTACTCATCGTATTTTTCGATAAATCATTACTGATTGATTAAAAGTAAACAACTTTGTATTGAACAATAATAAGCCATTTTTCTCTGTTATAGAATTGTAAGCTTTTTAATTCACTCCTCAACAAACGGGCAGGATTATTGAACAAGTTTTATGAACTTTAGTGGTAGCATCATTAGTGAAATGCTTTATAACAACTAATTAAGGAGGGATAGAATATGAGAAATAACTTTCAAATCATTGCGTTACAAGAGAAGGAGTTTAATAACCTATTTCTAATGAATGAAGAAGTATTAAAAAGTATCGGGGCAGTCAAAATAATAGCAAATAAAAATCCTGGATATCCTTGCAGGATAAGTTTGAAGGATGCAGAGGTAGGAGAAGAGGTAATTTTACTGAATTACCAATATCATAGTGTTAATTCGCCTTATAAAGCAAGTGGTCCTATATTTATACGAAAGGGAGCAACTACTGCTAAGCTAGATGTAAATGAAATTCCGCATATGTTACATCATAGGTATCTATCTGTACGCGGCTACAATGCTGACTCAATGATTGTAGAAGCAAGGGTTACAGAAGGTGTAAATTTAAGAGAAAATATAGATGAAATTTTTGATAATAAAGAAGTAGAATATATTCACATTCTTAACGCTAAACCAGGATGCTATAACTGCCTTGTTAATAGAGTATAAAAAAAGTAGTTAGACTAGTGTATTTTACTCCGGTTCATTTCAAAATATAATTGAAAATTCATCTTTAAATTAAAAAAAGAAGGTGTTACCTTTATATATTAATACCTTCGAAATATTGTATAACAGATAATTTTTATGCATTATTGATTAGCATTGATTATTGTGCTAACGAATCAGGATAGTGTGGCGACCGACCAACTAAATAGTTGCTTCTCCTCAATTATTAGAAGGGAAGTTCTATCATTTCGCGAATTTATTAGACATAGACGAGTGCTATAATTTTCTATATCTACATAAAGAGGTGACTACGCATGAATCAAAGACCGTCAGAAGAAGAATACGCCGGGAACTCCGGCGAATATATCCGTTTGGTACCGGACGGTGAAATCATCGATATTCTGCTCGCCCAGGAAAAGCAAATGACCGAGCTCCTGGCATCGTTGACCGAAAGCCAGTACGCGTATCGGTATGCGGAAGGAAAATGGACGCTGAAAGAAGTCGTGGGCCACATTGCAGACTCAGAACGCGTCATGACCTACCGCCTGCTCCGGTTCGCAAGAGGGGATCAGACGCCTCTGACTGGTTTCGATCAGGACTTGTTCATACCTCCTTTCGGAAGTTGGACAACCGCGCAATTGGCCGAAGACTACCGGGCCGTACGGCAATCAACGATCACATTGCTGCGCGGGCTACCGGCGGAGGCGTGGACCCGCAAGGGCACAGCCAACAACCTAAGCATTACGGCGCGCGCCCTCGCGTACGGCATAGCAGGACACGAACTTCATCACATGGGGGTCATCCGAAATCGGTACTTGAGTTAATCGTTGGCTGAGGCCTTTGGAATGGAACTAACACCTCTCATACAGCCTTAGATACCGTTCTTATTGGGGTCCCGCCCCACAACCATCAACTTAAGGATTTAGACTATTTTTGAAATTAAAAGCACATTACTATTCTCTTATGTTAATGAGAAAGGGTGACGTGCTTTTTATGAATATGCACCAAAAACAAGAGTTATCTTTATTTGCCGAAGAGTTATATCAATTTTTTTCATTTGGGGGTATTTGTTTTTCTTAGCTTGATGGTGATGGGGCACTACTCTATAATGGTCAAATTAAAATTGAAAACAGTTATAGAGACTCCATTCCTCGGAAATATTGTAACTATTAAGTTGTAAAAAGAACCATAGTTTTTTATTTTTGAAAAGGCTATGGCCCTTTTTAGTTGTAGCAAAGATATGATGTGAGGAAGTTTTTATAAATCAAAAAAATTGATTAATTAGTTGCATAATAAATTAATCAGCGTATATACTATAAATATCAAAAAAAGTTGATGAAGGGAGAGGGAACTAAAATGGCACAAGATTTTCAGCTCTATGAGAAAAAATTCAAAGCATTAGCGGATCAAAAGCGTTTAGAGATTATGTATGAACTTTGCCAGCGAGGCCAGACTTGTGTATGTGATTTAACAGAGATTTTTGAAATGACGCAATCTAAGTTGTCCTATCATTTAAAGATTTTATTAGATGCAGGTTTAATTGTAAAAGAAACAAAAGGTACGTGGAGTTATTATGATTTAAATGATGCGGAAGTAAATAATTTATTATCAGAAGAATTATGTTGTATCTTTAGAAAAACAGGAAAAGGTAGCTGCTGTTAAAATTTTAATTTATTAATCAAAAAAAATTGATTAATGATATATAAAGAGGAGGAATAAGGTATGAGATATGTTCACATCGGTATAAACGTTACGAATTTAGAGAAGTCTATTGAATTTTATGAAAAGGTATTTGGTGTATCACCAGTTAAAGTGAAAACAGATTATGCAAAATTTTTATTAGAGACGCCAGGACTTAATTTCACGCTGAACGTGCGAGATGAAGTGAAGGGAAATCAGGTAAATCACTTTGGTTTCCAAGTGGATACAGCTGAAGAAATTATATTACATAAAGAACGATTAGAAAAAGAAGGTTTCTTTGCGCGTGATGAGATGGATACGACTTGTTGCTATGCAGTACAAGATAAGTTTTGGGTAACGGATCCCGATGGTAATGAGTGGGAGTTCTTTTATACAAAAGCAGATAGTGATGTTCACAAAATAGAAGAGTCATCTTGTTGCACCACTTCAAATGAGGTAGCTAAAAATTCTTGTTGTTAATAGGAGATGGGAAATAAAATGAAACGTTTATCTTTTCTAGACCGATATTTAACACTATGGATCTTTCTAGCGATGGCTGTTGGGATTGGTTTAGGGTTTGTGTTTCCTAGTGTAGTAGACGGACTGAATACATTGCAGGTTGGAACGACGTCTATTCCGCTTGCTGTTGGATTAATTATAATGATGTATCCACCGTTAGCGAAAGTTCGCTATGAGGAAATGGGCCGAGTATTTAAAGATGTAAAAGTGTTAGTTCTATCTTTAGTACAAAATTGGATTATTGGTCCGGTACTTATGTTTGTTTTAGCAATTATTTTTCTTCCTGATAAACCAGAATACATGGTTGGTCTCATTATGATTGGATTAGCACGTTGTATTGCAATGGTCATTGTTTGGAACGATCTTGCCGATGGAGATAAAGAGTATGCGGCAGGTTTAGTTGCTTTTAATTCGGTATTCCAAATGCTCTTTTTCTCAGTTTATGCATACGTATTTGTAACTATAATTCCAGAATGGTTAGGGATTGAAGGTGCTATTGTCGATATTACAATGATAGAAGTAGCAAAATCAGTATTTATCTATTTGGGAATTCCTTTTATAGCAGGTATGTTGACACGCTTTGTACTCGTTAAGTTAAAAGGAAGACAGTGGTACGAAAAGGTGTTTATACCGAAAATTAGTCCACTTACATTACTTGCATTGCTATTTACGATCATCATTATGTTCTCTTTAAAAGGGGAGATGATTGTTAGCGTGCCACTAGATGTAGTAAGAATAGCGATTCCGTTATTAATCTATTTTATTGTAATGTTTTTTGTTTCTTTCTTTATGGGAAGAAAAATTGGTGCAAACTATCCGGTAACAACAACGCTAGCATTTACAGCAGGTAGTAATAACTTTGAATTAGCGATTGCTGTAGCAGTTGGTGTGTTTGGTATTCATTCAGGCGCAGCATTCGCAGCTGTTATCGGACCGTTAGTTGAAGTCCCAGTCATGATTGCACTTGTAAACGTCGCTTTTTGGTTTAAGCGTAAATATTTTAATGACCAACCAGTATAATTTAAAAACAAAGGCGGAAAACAACATGGAAAATAAAAAGACAATCTATTTCTTATGTACAGGAAATTCATGCAGAAGCCAAATGGCAGAAGCATGGGGCAAACAATATTTAGGAGATAAGTGGAATGTATATTCTGCAGGAATCGAAGCACACGGAGTGAATCCAAACGCAATTAAAGCAATGAACGAAGTAAATATCGACATAACAAATCAAACATCAGATATAATTGATGCAAACATTTTAAATAGTGCTGATTTAGTCGTTACGCTTTGTAGTCATGCGGATGCTGTATGCCCATCTACTCCGCCGCATGTGAATCGTATTCACTGGGGATTTGATGATCCAGCAGGAAAAGAATGGTCTGAATTTCAACGTGTTCGCGATGAAATTGGAGAACGTATAAAGCGATTTTCTGAAACAGGGGAGTAAATAAAGGAAAGAGTCAATCTTCTATTGGATAGGGGATTGGCTCTTTTTTCTATATATAGTCACTATTGCATTGGCTTATAACAACTATCTCAACGAATACAGAATATTATGTGAGAATGATATAGTTAGAATAGTAGTATGCCTCTATTAAATATGTATAGAACAATATTGGTCATTAACAATGAATAAAATTTTGGTCTTTAGAGTAATCGAGATAGTAATCATAAAAGTAGTGTGTAATAAAAATTTTTCAGATGAAAGGAAAAAGGATGAAACAAATAATAAGAGACGTATTAATAAGTTATTTTAAAGAAATCCATACACTAATGGTAGAAGAAGAATTACATAAAAATAGCTGGCATACAGATTTACACTATAAAATTATGGTAAATGGAAAGCGATATTCCGCACGGTTTATGAATAGCAAGCGAATAATCAATCCAGCTTTTGGAGCGTTATCAAATGAACAATTGAAAGAGCAAGTACGCTTTACGTATTATTTACGTGAGCATGGAATGCCTTTTATGCAAATTAACAAGAATAAGTCAGGGGAGTCATTTACATTAGTCACTTGGAATGATGAACAGTACCGATTTATATTGTCTAATTGGATTGAAGGAGAGCATCTTACACACTGCACAGAATCTATCGCAGAATTGTTTGGAAAGAAGGCAAGAAAGATACATGATATTTCTAGTACATTTCAAAGTTCAATTTTTCAAAAGAAATCTCATTTAGATGGGTATGTTGAGTTTATTAATATGTTAGAAAGTAAGGCTAGCGCATGTAAAGACGTACGGGAATATATAAATCTAGCTAAATATCATATAGAGTGCGCATATACGAGTGAATTAGAGTTTATCGTACAAACAGACTTAAATCCTTTGAATGTTTTATGGGACTCAAATCAACAGGTAAAAGGAATTGTAGATTTTGAATCAATTGGATATGTAGACCGCATTGAAGGACTAGCCTTTTTAATAAAATGGTATTCTCAAACAGAAGGAATACAGTCTCATGAAGTATGTTCAAGTGTTGCTAGTGCATTTTTAGTAGGGTATAAGGCCCATAATATTTTAACACCAAATGATTATAAGAGACTTTCTTCCTTGTTATGGTTATCGGGTAGTTTGAATTGGAATTTTGTGAAGAAAACGCTAAGTGTAATAAGTGATGAGAGGGAATTAGAAGAACATTTAGAAGTTTATAGATTGAGGGGAGAAAGACTATCTTCATTATTAATTTGTACATAACATGTATTCTCCTAGTTTGGGATTCAAATAAGAAACCATAGGATGTGTTCTAAAAATGAAAATACAAATTGTATTGTTTGATGGCTTTGGAGAGCTTGTCTCCTTTGCACCTTTTGAAGTATTAAACAGAGCGATAGAAGGAGGGGCTCCATTTACGATTGAATTCGTTTCAAGTGAACAAAAACAAGAAGTCACTACTTCGTTTGGAGTTACGGTTAAATTACATGATTTTTTACGAATGGATAACCGTCCAGATTTGTTAATTGTACCTGGTGGTGGCTGGAATCATAAAGCAGAGCATGGGGCACGAAAGCAAGCAGAGCTTGGAACTTTGACTAAAATGATTAGCGAGATGCACAATGCAGGAACAATCGTTGCTGGTGTGTGTACAGGAGGTATGCTATTAGCTGCCTCTGGTATATTGAACGGTCGAAAGGCAACGATGCACTATTTGGCACAGGATGAAATGAGTGAATACGGGGCAGAGCTTCTTCATTACCGAATTGTAGATCAAGGCGATGTTATCACTGCAAGAGGGGTCACTTCAGGAGTTGATTTGGGACTTTGGATCACGGAAAGATTCGCAAGTCCTAAAATTGCAGCTGCTGTTGAATACAGAATGGAATATGAGAGGCGAGGTGTTGTTTGGAAGTAATTTAATTTCTTTTTTAGCCTATTTTAAATGGGAGGGTTGCCCATAAAAGCCCAATCCATATGTACTAATAATCAGTGGGGATGACAAAACTCCTACTGATTAAAGTTTCATTTTATAAATTTTACTTTATTAAAAGTTGATTTGTTAGAAAGGATAATCATTTATTGCTATAATGAATGGATGCGTGGCAGGAAATAGATAGAAAGATACTGCTAGTAATTTATACTTCAAATGTAGGGAGATTGAACAGAGTTATGGGGAATGAAAAGGAAATTAGTTCCGCTAAATTAATATGGAAGATGACGCGCCCGCATACATTAACGGCGACGTTTTCTCCTGTAATTTTAGGGACAGTGGCATCACTTTATGTTGCCAAAATTGATTGGCTTTTATTTATTGCGATGATGCTTGCATGTTTAGCGCTGCAAATAGCAACGAACTTATTTAATGAGTACTATGATTTCAAACGTGGATTAGATACCGCTGAATCCGTTGGCATCGGTGGCGGAATTGTCCGTCATGGATTGAAGCCAAAAAATGTGTTAACAGTTGCGCTTTTATTATATGTCGTAGCAGCTTTTATTGGCATTTATATTTGTATGAATAGTAGTTGGTGGTTAGTGATTATTGGTTTAATTGGGATGGCAGTTGGCTATTTATATACAGGTGGTCCACTACCAATTGCGTACACCCCGTTTGGAGAATTAGTTTCTGGATTGTTAATGGGGACATGTTTTGTACTCATTGCTTTCTTTATTCAAACGAATACTGTAACGATTGAAAGTGTATTGATTTCCATTCCAATTGGAATTTTAGTAGGTGCAATCAATATGTCGAATAACATCCGAGATATCGAAGAAGATATTAAAGGTGGAAGAAAGACATTAGTAATCCTCCTTGGGAGAGAGAAAGCTGTAGTAACACTAGCGGTAGCCTTTTTCATTGCGTATTTATGGATTGCCGTAATTGTATTAATGGGTTATATAAGCCCTTGGGCATTAGTTATGTTCCTAGGTTTGAGAAAACCAATTTCTGCGATTCAAAGTTTCCAAAAAGGGGCAAAGGATCCTGGGTATATGCGCATCGCAATGAAATCAACAGCGATGACAAATACGATTTTCGGCTTCTTATTATCAGCAGGATTATTAATTAGTTATTTGTTTTAAATGAAAAATATTGTTAAGTAACTTAACCCCAGTTTCTCAATTTTAATATAGAGAGATTGGGGTTTTGATTTTGTTTAATGCTAAAAACAGTTTTATTTGAAATGCAAATACCAATAAATTGCAACTTCATCATTTTCAATATCCAAACCTTTATAAACAAGAAAATCAAACCCACCAATTACAAATCCACATTTTTCATAAAATTTACATGCTGCGACATTATTGTTTTGCGTTTCAAGCATGATACCGGGCATATTGCCTTTTTTTGCCCACTGCTTTGCTTGATCAACTAATCTTTTACCAACGCCGAGTGTACGATATTTTTTATCCACCGTTATATCTTCTATGTAAGCATAGTGGTTCCAATTCTTTTTCAATATTATTAATCCGATGATTTGGTTATGTAACAATGCTATGTAAATTATTTGATTAGGTTTATTTATATACTCATTGTACGCCAGTTCTTCATTATCATATTGATTTTGTAAATAACTTTTTTCATAACTCGGAACGTCTTCTACTGTATATTCTATGCGTCTATTTACTTTGGAAAGAGAAAGAATTAACCGAGCATTCACTATAAAACTGTCATCAATCTCCGGGAGATTATCTAAATCATTTGTTTCTAACTCTCTAATTACAAGGTTCATCGGGGCACCTCCACATAATATTTCTTCTGATTCTTTATTTGGTTCAAATGAATTCCAATTATAAAATTATAATAGAGTTTCAATGGTAAGGCTATCTTTGTATCAATATGCTATCATCTTGATAGGAAAATGTTATTTAGAAAGAGTAGTATTTTTTATTTTGGATGTATATCCAGTTTTCAAATTTAACTGTAATAGAGAAAAAATATTTTTTTAAAGAGTGGATGCAATACGCTATTCTTTAACTAATTTCGACATTATCTGCATTTTATCTTCACCTTCCTCTATTAATCTATTTATTGTAAATATTAGCTGAAGTTAATGTTTAGCTGCATAAATAATGAATATGAAAATGAGTAGGGAAAGGATTGAAACATAATGAAAGAATTACAAAATAAGAAAAAAACAAGTGTAGTAACTAAGGCAATACTATCTCTAGGAGTTGTTTTAGCAACGACCTTATTCACGTTCTTTTTAATAGGAAAATGGAACGCTATCCCAGCGAAAGGGGTAGCGAATGAAAGTAGTAACCCAGTTAATACACAACAACAAGAAAAGAAAAAAGAAACACCACCGGCAAAACAGAAAAAACCTGATGGAAAACCAGTAGGAAAGGTTGTTTATTTAACATTTGATGACGGTCCTAGCGAATTAACTGGGAAATTTTTAGATGTACTAAAAGAGCAACATGTTGCTTCGACATTTTTTATGCAAGGTAGCAATTTACAGAATACAGGTTTTCAGGAAAATGTAAAACGAGCAGTAAAAGAAGGACATTATATTGGTGCACATAGTATGACACATAATAGTGATAAGCTATACAAAAAAGGACAATTTGTAACGGAGATGAAAGAAACGTTAGCTCTTATTCATAATATTACAGGTACAACTCCTAAACTAGTCCGTCCCCCATACGGATCTGCACCAGGATTAAAGGGGCAGGACATTCGTAACAAAATTGTAGAAGCAGGAATAAAAGTTTGGGATTGGACGATAGATTCAAATGATTGGAAATTAAAAGGTAATCCCACTCAGATTATCGAAAATGTAAAGAAACAGACAACAGAAGAAGTAGAAGTTGTTTTAATGCATGAAAAGGCACAAACATTACAAGCTCTTCCTGAAATTATTAAATTTTATAAGGAAAAAGGATATGAATTGGGGGTATACAATGAAGCGGATCATTTTCAACTAAACTTCCAGAAAGATCAACGTCTATAGTATAAACATAATTATTTTAAAAAGGTGTTTTCCATTACTAAATCAATAACTAAGCCAAAAGTCGATTTCTTATTTTATAAAGAAATCGGCTTTTCGTTTGTATATTACGTTACAAGAGTTTCCTTATTTTCTCCGGAATGTCCTTTTTAGAAATGTATGCAACAGAGTCTTTATAGTAAGAGTATTTTGTTTGGGATAGTCAAAAAACGTATATTACAATATAAAAATTCACTTTAATACTAAAGGATACATGACAACGATTCCTATAAATCCTTCTCAATAATTGAAAATAAAATCAATCCAGATTATTATATTGTTATTGTAATTATAAATGTAATTACATTTTATTGAAGGAGGATACAAAGATGAAAAACTCAAAAGGCTCTATTGAATCAGAGATAAGCAAAGCAATTACTCACTGGGAAAAGGACTACCTAGGACGCGGGTCTATATCCGTTAAGACAGATATATTACGGGATATGATTATCGTAAATTTACAAGGTATTTTAACGCCGGCTGAATATACGGTTTGCGAAACGAAAGACGGTATGCTAACGATAAAGAAAAATCGTTCGGAGCTAGTTGAATCTGGAATTGAAGATTTGAAAGAGATTATTCTAGAATTAACTGGAGAAAAAGTGAAAAGCTTTCATACGGATATAAGCTCCCGTACTGGTGAACGAGTAATGATTTTTAAATTGTTTCATAATCTTGAGGAAAAATTTTAAAAATTAAAATCACCGTAGGGTTAGTGGGAGATAATTAAGAAGCCTAAAAGTTTTGCACTTTATTTAAATTTATTAACATGATAATAATTAAAAACTTGAAATTATTTACGTATACTGAATTTTAATTGGAATAACGCTCAAAAAAAACTGATAAATAAATTGACAAACTGCTTAATATAGTTTATCTTATAATTGTTTTAAAAAATTAATAGATGCTTATTTTAACTGTTTGCTATAATTAAGGCTTTAGCATTTTTTTAATATGTAATATTGACTAAATGAAAAAGTTTCTTAATTGAAAGATAGCGCATAACATAAATTGATATATTGATTGCATAATCTAGGAGATCAGAGATATACTGTTATTTTTAATAGGAGTAATACATACATTACTATCCTCTATAAAATGGGAGCTCTTCAAAAAACTTTATTGAAGTTAGTTGAAGTGAAACCGACAATCTCCATAATTCAATGATGATATAAAATCATTGAATTATGGAAGTTGTCGGTTTTTTTTATGGGAAAAAACGATGCACTAAAAAGAGTGAATGAAAATTGAAATTAAAAGGAATTTTTATAGGTTATTTTCGTTTGGAAGGGAGTATGTAATATGTTAATTTCGCTAAGTTCATCAACACTGTTAACTTTATTTTTTATGGCACTTAGTGCCTCTTGGCTAAGTGGATTATTGTTTTTACATGCAAGGATACCTTTACGTTTTGTTCATATCCATATTGGTATCGCTGCTTTGCCTTCATTGGTTTCTTTACTTGCACTTGTTAATAACAATGGAGATAGAGTTGTGGGGCCTTGGCATCTAGATACTTTAGCTTGGCTCATGTCTTTCTTTGTTCTTACAATTGGCTTAATTATTCAGCGATTTTCTGTACGTTACTTAATGGGGGATCGCTCATATCGAAAATACTTTGCACTTTTTACATTTACTACAAGTATATCTTCAGTTGCATGGTTGAGTGATGACCTTCGTATAATGATTATTTGTTGGGGAGCAACGCTTATAGGATTGGTTCTACTTATAGGGCTAAATAAAGGGTGGAAAGTAGTTAGTGAAGCAACAAAAATCTCTGGATATTTATTTGCAATAAGTTGGATTGCCTTACTATTAGCTATAATCTGGCTGTTTCAAATAACTGGACAGTGGCAGTTAACATCAGTTTTAACGAATGAAAATTTAGTGCAACATGGAAGATTGGAAAAAACAGTAATCAATTTATTAATTATAGTAGCTGTGATGATTCCGGCAGCACAATGGCCTTTTCAGAGATGGTTAATTGAGTCTGCTGTTGCTCCAACTCCTGTTTCTGCTATTATGCATGCGGGTTTAGTAAATGCTGGCGGTATCATGTTAACTAGATTTTCACCTCTTTTTCATGATGATATTGCACAAATAATTTTACTAATTTTCTCTAGTATTTCTGTCTTAATAGGTACAGGAATTAGTTTAGTCCAAGTTGATTATAAACGTCAGCTAGTAGGTTCAACTATTGCACAAATGGGATTTATGCTTATTCAATGTGCATTAGGCGCCTATTTAGCGGCTGTTATTCATTTAATTTTACATGGTTTGTTTAAAGCTACACTATTTTTACAAGCTGGTTCTTCAGTGCAACGTTTTGGGGTAGTGAATCAGTCTAATGAAAAGATGTCCAATTTATGGATTATAGTTGGGCGTGTTTTAGGATTATTTATAGCAATTACTTTCTGGTTTATGACTTCTGGAGAGGGGTATCAACTAGTTAGTGCGTTAATCTTAGGATGGTCACTATACTTTTCATGGAAACAGCTTGTTGTTTTTGGAGAGGGAAGAATGGGACGAATTGCTGGCTTAATTGTTTTGATTGGATTTTCTCTCATTTACTTTACTGTTCATAATTCTCTTTATAAATGGTTGCATACTGATATTTATCAAAGTGTTCAACCTTCAGCTCCAGCCGTTATCTTTGTTATATGTATTTTACTATTTAGTAGTGTTATTAGTACTTTCGTTACTCGTCATCAATCTTCTACTTTATCCGCTGTACTTTATCTTTGGTTAGTTCGAGTAGGTGAGGCGAGACGAAAGTCAGTAGAAAGTCACCCAAGCTATCTGAAACATTATGTATCAAAGGGAGGTAATTCGTGATGAGCATACCGTCAATATTAAAGAAAGATACAAACATTGATATGCAAGAAAATAATATAAATGATTTAGTGGCATCTGCTAGCCGAGTTATTGCACCACTTTGGCCTATCTCTACGTTTGCAGCTCATCACCCTTGGATGGGACTTGAAAAGCAATCATTTGAACAAGTCGCAAATTGGTTAAAAGAAGCTCGTAATGTGGATATTTATCCTAGTGCCTCCATGATTCATTCGGCAAAAGCGAAAGGTGAGATTGAGGAATCATTTTTACAAATGAGTTTGTCTCGTTGGCTGGATTCACAATCTTTTCATATTCCGCGAGAGAAAGCAGAGCGATTTTGTCAAGCAGCTTTAAAGTTAGAAAAATTACCTTCTGGTCTATTAGCATCGCCAGAAGTAAATAAATTGGCAGAAGAAATGAGTTATATAAATACAGCAAGTATGAAAGCCTCTGTTATGCAGCCAATAAGTTCGCTTATAGAGAATCAAAATAGTGAAAACCTATCTGATGTTCTTAATTATCATATCATTAAATGGTGTAAATTATATCTTGATGACTCCGGATCAAGTTGGACGATGCCAAATCGAGAGAAAGGTTTTTATCGTGCATGGCAACACCTTATTAAATTTGATCCAGCGCTCAGTAAAAATGAGCGTAAAGTTTTAAAAGATTGGCCACAAGATGCCGAAGTAGCTTTAGCGAGAGCATTATCTGAACTAGGAATTTCTGAATCTAACATACAATCTTACCTTGAAGGGCACTTGCTTTCTTTGCCTGGGTGGGCAGGAATGATACGATGGCGCTCACAACAATCAATTCAGGAACAGGAACTTCTCATAGAATATTTAGCAGTTCGAATTTCTATGGAGCTGGCTATTGCAAAACCTTATTTACCTTTAAAAAATCAAAAGGTTGAGAAAAAAGTTTCGATCGTCCCACTTATAGCTTCTTGGATCTATTGGGGGAATATTTCAACACGGGAATGGTTACAAATGCCTGCTGCTGAACAAAGTGAATTATTAGTATTCGCTTATCGTTTTGATGAAAATATTCGCAGAAAACTTTGGCTGGAAGCTTGGGAACAAACGCATGCAGAGCAATTAAGGGAGAAGATTGCTTCTAAACAACGTGCAACCGATGATAAAAAGCGTGTATTAGCTCAATTAGCATTCTGTATCGATGTACGTTCAGAACCGTTTCGTCGCCATCTTGAAAAATTAGGTCCGTTTGAAACATTTGGGATAGCTGGTTTCTTTGGATTACCAATTGCAACTAGTGAACTAGGTAGTAATAACAACCATCCTTCTTTGCCAGTTATACTCAAACCGAAACATCAAATAAAAGAGCTCACAAATGAAAATGAACTTAAATCTTATGAGCAACGTAAGAGGGTAGGCAGCTCGGTACGTTATACATTTAAAACGATGAAACAGAACGTACTGACAAGTATGGCGCTACCTGAGTTAAGTGGTTCTTTACTTGGTCTACAGATGGTGACAAGAAGTTTTGTCCCAAGAGGAGTTGGTGGTTTCATTCGTAACCTTCGTAAAACTATGTTACAAAAACCTGATACAACATTTTCGCTTAATCATGTTCATGACACAAAGGGTGAGATACCTATCGGTTTTACTAAAGAAGAAAAAGTGAACTATGTGCGTCAAGCTTTAAAAATGGTGGGATTAACAGAAGGTTTCGCTCCTTTAGTTGTCATGTGCGGCCACAGTAGTCAAAGTACGAACAATCCTTATGCTGCAGCGCTTGAGTGTGGTGCGTGTGGCGGAGCAGCGGGAGGGTTTAATGCAAGAGTTTTCGCTACTTTATGTAATCTTCCAGAAGTGAGAGAGGCGTTGTCTGCTGAAGGTATTAAAATTCCTAAGGACACCATTTTTGCAGCAGCTGAACATAAAACAACAGTGGATGAATTGGAATGGATTTACGTCCCAGAACTTTCGGAAACTGCGCAAGAAGCATTTGATTGTATCGAGTCGATTATGCCAAATGTGAGCCAACATGCAAATAGAGAGCGTTTAACGCAATTACCAAATTTTAAAACGAAAATAAAAAATGCGAGTAAAGAGGCACATCGATTTGCAGAAGATTGGAGTGAAATACGTCCAGAATGGGGATTAGCTCGTAATGCATCTTTTATTATCGGGCAACGAGAATTAACTCAGGATTGTGACTTAGAAGGTAGGGCTTTCCTCCATAATTATGATTGGAAACAGGATGAAAGTGGCGATATATTAGCTAACATTATTGCAGGACCAGGAACAGTAGCTCAGTGGATAAATCTACAATACTACGCTTCAACTGTAGCTCCTCATTATTATGGTAGTGGAAACAAAACAACCCAAACCGTAACGGCTGGTCTTGGTGTTATGCAGGGAAATGCAAGTGATTTGTTGCCAGGCTTACCTTGGCAATCCGTTATGCAGTCAGATAGTGAGACGTATCATTCACCACTTCGTTTACTAATTGTAATTCAAGCGCCTAGTCAATATATAGAACGTTTGCTAAATAATGATTTCACATTTCGAGAAAAAGTTCAAAATGGATGGGTTAGACTTGCAAGTGTTGATCCAGAGGGACGCTGGAAAAGCTGGTAACAAACATGTAATGAATTATCAACTATTGTTACTAGCTTAAAAGTTTCATAAATACAATAATGAAGAAGGAGTGCTCCATATGAATTCAAAGAATAAAAAAGTTTTATTGTTAACAGACATTAAACATGGAATAGAGCCTATTATCCAACAAGTAACTAACATTCAACAAGAAAACATATTGACTATACACAGCTACGATTCTGTAATTGTACATCCTTATGGAGATATAATGAGATCTATTATTATTGCTATTTATCAAGAAAATGTTGAAGAAATTTTTGTTGTAGGAATAGAGGATAAAGAAACTGATGTAGTTAATCTACAAATTCAACGTGATTCCATAAAAAATAACAGGGAACTAGACTATCTCTTTGAAAATTGCATGCCTGAATTTTCAAGTGGTAGCCTTGATGAATGGCTAAGTGGAAAAGAAAATGTTAGTGAAAATATTGAGAAGAGTATAGATATGATTTGTCATCATCCACTAGTACCGTCTGATGTTAAAGTTTATGGTTTCAAGATTGATAGAACAAGGGGAAAAGAAACGGTCGTTAAAATTCCTACTAAAAAAATAGTTGAAAAAGTTAACTAATTTATTAAAGACAAATAAATTCTTATGTAAAAATTGCTGTTGTATAATAAAATTTATTATGTTTTAAAAATCAGAAGGGATAGCCATGCAAAATAAAATTATTGTTATGTTTCAAAAAGATTTTCGTTTATATGATAACCCAGCTCTATTTGAGGCTGTTCAGTCTGGTGAGGTTCTTCCTGTATATATACAAGATGAAACTTTTTCAATAGGAAGTGCGTCAAAGTGGTGGTTGCACCATGCTGTAATAGATATAAAGAAGCAACTTGAGGCATTGGGCTCTACTTTAATAATTCGTAAAGGACGTACGGAGGAAGAAATACTTTCTCTCATAGAGCAATTAGATATAACGGCTGTATATTGGAATATTTGTTACGATCCGGACAGATTACAAACTAATCAAAAAATGAAAATGATGTTAGAGGATAAAGGTATTATCTGTAAAGAATTTAATTCGCATTTATTATTAGAACCGTGGATTATAAAAAAGAAGGATAACACTGAATATAAGGTTTTTACGCCTTTTTATAATGCATTTCAAAAGCAGGTAATACCTGAGCCTATTAGAAAAGTGCAGAGTATAAAGTGGGGAAGCTCTTTACCAGCAAGCTTATCTGTTTCAGAATTACACTTGTTGCCGACTATACCGTGGACATCTCATATGGAAGCAATATGGGATCCGACAGAAGAAGGGGCATATAAAACATTCAAGAAATTTTTCTCTAGCAAATTAGTCTCTTATAGTGAAGGAAGAGATTTTCCAGATCAAAATGTCCATTCGATGTTGGCACCGTATCTTTCATTTGGTCAAATATCAGTAAAGCTAATGTTTCATTACTTAATAAATAAAAGTACCGAAAGACAATGTAGTCTTTTTGAAAAACAAGTTAATAGCTTTATACGTCAATTAATTTGGCGAGAATTTTCTTATTATTTACTATATCATTATCCATTTACAGTATATAGACCTCTTAATAAGAGCTTTGAAAATTTCCCGTGGGATAAGGAAGAGGAGTTATTAAGAGTATGGCAGAAAGGTGAAACTGGTTATCCGTTCATTGATGCGGGAATGCGGGAGCTTTGGCAAACAGGTTTTATGCATAACCGGGCAAGAATGGCTGTAGCCTCTTTTCTTGTAAAGCATTTGTTAATTCCGTGGCAAGAAGGAGCAAAATGGTTTATGGATACACTACTAGATGCTGATATTGCAAATAATACAATGGGATGGCAATGGGTTGCTGGAAGTGGAGCAGATGCATCACCGTACTTTCGTATTTTTAACCCCATCACACAAGGAGAAAAGTTTGATAAAAATGGAGAGTATATAAGAAGATGGGTACCAGAATTAAAAGATATCCCAAACAAATATATACATAAACCTTGGGAAGCACCTGAGCATATTTTACAAAAATCCAATATAAAACTTGAGGATACATATCCTTATCCGATTGTTGATCATAAGGCAGCGCGGGAGAGAGCACTTTGTGCATATAAAAGTATGAAAGAATTTGTATGAAATAGGTTAAACAATATATATTTTGAATTTTAATATTAGAATTTTATCCATTACAAGGACATACTAATCATATAAAGTTTCTATAATCTTCTAGTAAAAAGGAGAATGTTTATGAAAAAATCTAGTATTATAGTATTTTTACTAACATATGGTTTGTTTTATGTTTCTAGTGTTTTATTCCCTATTGATCGTACTTGGTATGATGCGTTAGAAAAGCCGTCTTGGACACCATCTGGTATGACAATCGGAATGATATGGGCTGTATTATTTGGACTTATTGCATTATCAGTTGCAATTATTTACAACAACTATGGATTCAAGCCAAAAACATTTTGGTTTTTATTCCTTTTAAATTATATATTCAATCAGGCATTCAGCTATTTTCAATTTAGCCAAAAGAATTTGTTTTTAGCAACAGTAGATTGTTTACTAGTCGCTATTACTACGTTACTTCTCATTATGCTTTCCTATCATTTATCTAAAGTATCGGCATGGTTGCTAATCCCATATTTTTTATGGTCTGTATTTGCTACATATTTATCTTGGACAATTTATAGTATAAATTAAAGACGTAAATAAAAACTTGAGCATAATAACAATGCTCGAGTTTTTATATTTATTAATGATAATCTAAAGTATAGAATATACACATCTTAGGGAGGTCATATGTGTGAAGAAATGGATGAAAATTGTTCTGTACTCTGTATTAGGTATTTTAATTATCGGAAGTATTACTTTTTTAACTTGGTCTCAGTTTACTTATAAACCGACGAAAGAGGCTTTGTCGTTAGTGGATGATAAAAAAGATGAAGATTATATAGCTTTTGGAGAGAAAGATGCTAAAGTAGGGGTTATTTTTTATCAAGGAGCTAAAGTAGAAGCCGAGGCTTATAGTTATTTAGGAGAAGCTCTTGCAAAAGATGGACATTTTGTAGTAATGCCTAAATTACCATTAAACTTAGCGATATTTGGAATAAATGAGGTAGATAGTGTAATTGAACAGTATCCTGAAGTTCAAAAATGGTATGTTGCGGGGCATTCAATGGGCGGAGCTATGATTTCTAAGTATGCCTCTCAGCATAAAGACAAGGTAGACGGAATCATTTTCTTAGGTTCTTATCCTGCAGATGACTTCTCTACAAAATTGATCCCGATGTTATCAATTTACGGGGAAGTAGATGCTTTAGCAACTGTAAAAAAAATAGAGAACAATAAAAAGTTCATGTCAAAGAATACAACTATGCACATGATAAAAGGGGGCAATCATGCTCATTTTGGTATGTATGGTGAGCAAAAAGGTGATAATGCGAGTTTAATTACGCCAAAAGCACAACGAGATGAAACAGTGAAAGTAATTGAAGAATGGTTATTGAAACAATGATAACGAATTTAATAAATCTACCGAAAGAATTCTCCCAGCGGTAGATGAAAGAGAGAATAAAGAGCCAACTCGTATGAATTGGCTCTTTTATTTATTTGCTATCTCCAATTGTCCCCTTATTTTCTCCGGAATATCCTCTTTAGAAATAATATCGTAAGAATACACATACTTTCCTTTCACATGAATTTTTAAGTAAGTTTTTCTTATAAAATCATTAGGCGTGTTCGTTCCAACTTTATATTCTTTTTCATTGCTTAATTCATCAACAGCTTTTAGTGAGTACATAGCTTTTCCTTTTTGATGATAATCCGGAACACCATATCCTTTCGCAACGGCATATACATTTTTTTCTTCAGCAATCGGATTAAATCTGTCTAAATCCCCGCGCAATATGAAAGGTAGTAAGTATATAGGAAGGCCTATTCCTAATATGCAAATTACAAATTTCTTCATGGTCATTTCTCCTCTTGTTCATTTACAGGATTCAGTATAGAAAAAAATTCTTATAAATATAGAGGGAAATTCCTTAAAGTTTTCTTAATAAAGTTTAACCGTGTGAAAAAAACTAACTTGAGCATTAAGCTTACGGAATGAATAACCAAATAACTTTTTTTCTTTATTTTTTGATATTTCTTAAGAACCTATCAAGAAATAAGTGAGTTTTAGGATTTAGAATAAATGTATCTTACAGTAATAAGAGAATTATCTAAATAAATTAGAGTGAGAACAATTAAAGAAAGTATCTTGTGGGTTGCTTTTTTCTTTTGGAATAGAGAATCACATGAGTCAGTTACATGTAATGCAGCGCTGTGCTTCTATGTCACTGAAAAATCCAATGATAAAAAAAGAGGGGGAAGGCATTTTTTATTGAAGTTTGTTAATGATAGATTTTTAACTAGTTAGGGGGGGATCGTAAAATAGATTATTAATCTCTTTGATAATTTTTATTTTCCTTATAGTTGGCATATTGTATTAGAAATTTTAAATTTTGAAAGGAGAATCAATAATTATGGGTAAGAAAAGAAGAATAAGTAATAAGTTATTACTTGTCAGTGCAATTTTTACAATAGCAATTCCCTCAGTCTCATATGCGGAGGAAGTAATTTCACCTGAAAATTTTACGAGTTCTTCAAGTTTGTATGAGGGACGGAATACGGAAGTATTGAAAACAAGCTTATACCCTTATACATATAATTATCCGTTTAACTACCAATTTATTTCGAAATTAAAGGAAGCAAACACAACTATAAAAAAAGTAGACAACAGTGATGATGAAAATCCTATTAAATCTACTACTCTTTCATTTATTCGCCATATGAATAGTGAAGATTATAAATCTGCATTTGATTTAACCTCAAGGTCATTACAGAAAATAATATCCGAAGAATGGCTGAAGAGCTATTGGGAGGGACTCCCAGTACAATTACAAGCAGGTTCTTTTATAGAAATTGGAGAGGTTACACAAAAAGAGACAAATCCTGTTCATACAAATGTGGAGATTCAATTAGTTTTTGAAAAAATGACTGTACCTTTACTAATTAAACTAGATCCATCTGGAAAAATAGACGATTTTCAACTCAGCATGTCGTTTAGTCCTGTTGCAGAGCGTCCATCATATAGTAAGCCTGAGTCATTTGTTGATAAAGAAGTAGTAGTTGGAAGTGGTGCATTTCCATTACCAGGAACATTGTCGGTTCCAAAAGGAAAGGGTCCTTTTCCAGCGGTTATTCTTGTTCAAGGATCAGGAGCAACTGATTAGGATGAAACAGCGTTTGCTTTAAAACCATTTCGCGATTTAGCTGAAGGTCTTGCATCGAAGGGAATTGCTGTCCTTCGCTATAATAAAAGAACTTATGAACATGGGTTGAAAACACAATTCAGTCCCTTTTATATAGTTGATAAAGAGACAACAGATGATGCTCTTCTTGTAACTCAATTTCTTAAAAATGAGCCTCTAATAAATAAGAATCAAATATATATTCTTGGTCATAGTCAAGGTGGAATGATGCTTCCGAAAATGATTGAAAAAGACCAAAATAAAAATATTGCTGGGGCAATTGTAATGGGAGGGCCAGCTCGTACGATCCAAGACGTTGTTTTAGATCAATTTGAGTACCTTTTTTCAATTGGAGCAATGAAACTAGATGAATATAAATTCTACAAATCACAATTTGAATTATTAAATGATCCAAATTTCTCTGGTCAGAATCCCCCAAAAGATTTTCACTTAGGATCAGCAGTATTTTGGGATTCTATACGGAAAATTAAAGCGGCCGAAATGTCAAAAGAACAAAAGACACCGCTTTTTATTATTCAAGGAGAACGAGACTATCAAGTTCAATCAAAAATTGAAATTCCTCTTTGGAAAGAACAATTAAAAGAACGAGATAATGTAGATTATCGACTATATCCAAAGTTAAATCATTTCTTTACAGAGGGGGATGGGGGAATAAGTAAGCCAGATGAATATTATAGTCCTGCTAATATCCCTGAGTATGTTTTAAATGATATTGTTACTTGGGTGCAAGGCAAATCGCAATTAAATTAGCAACCATATGTTTTAATAAAGACTTTCTTTCCGTAATCAAAATAGAAATATTTTTATTAGGTTATATGTTTTTTAAAAGCACTCTTTGAAAAGGAGTGCTTTTTTATTTTTCTATGATTTCTATAAAACAATGGGCTTGCCTTCCAAACAAATCGTTATTTGTAGCGCTTTTATCAAAGCAAAGTTCTAGTGACATTTCTTTGATATTAAAAACATGAATAACCTATTGTGTGAAATTTTTCGAAAATTTAGGTTTAACATCTTTAAAATAGGTGTATTACATATTACATAACAACTAAATAAAAAATAAAAAATCTAAAGGAGGAAAGATACCATGCATACGAACGAAAGAAAACCGGTGGTTTATGAATATCAAAATGAACAGGAAGTAGTTATAAAAGTAAAAGAGCTAGAATTGCAAGGGATTCGCCAAGATGACATTTACGTCTTAACACATGAAAAACATCTAACAAAAAAGATTGCGGATGATACAAACACAAATACGATTGGAGTAAAAGAACAAGGATTGGGAACAAGTATTATCAACTTTTTCTCCAAAAAAGGGGACGAACTTCGAAATCAAATGGAAGAAATGGGGTTGTCGAAGGAGGAAGCTAACTTATATGAAGAAAAACTAGATCAAGGGAAGATTTTACTCCTAGTAACAGCTGAAGTACCAATGGCGAATGATAGGCAGCCGCAAAACTATCATTCTCTGTAATAGATTGCAACATCTGATAAATAGGTAAGGTAATTATTTTAGGTTGTAGCATTGAAGAAAATAAAAATAGAAAAGGATGAGAAAAATGAAACATACAATATTTAAATATGCTGTGATTGGAATTACGACCGGAGTCATAGTCTCCCTATTAAAAAAAGAAAATCGGAAAGCTATACAAACAAAAGGAAAAAGCGTAAAAGAAAAACTACAAGAAGGAAACATAAAGGAAACATTGGAGAAGGTAACTGAGACAAGTAAACAATTTTCTGTAACTGCAGCTAATGTTGCAAAACAAACATTACCACAACTGCTTACAGCCACACCAGTTGTCATTTCTACCATTAAAGACTTAACAGAAAACGAAAATAATAAAAAGAAAACAGGTGAAAAGGATTACGAAATAAATGAAAATAGTAAGAACTTAGACGGGGAAAAAACGAAAAATGAAAAGAAATATGTGAAAGAAGGGAAAGAAGAGAGTGCCTAGATTTAACTCTAAAAATAGAAAGTGGGGAAAAAAGTATGAAATCTCTGTATGCAATTGATGTAGGAATTGGCTTTACCAAAAGGGCATATCGACAGGATGTAGATTCTGAGATGACGGTCAAGAGTGAAGCTTCCACACTAGCCCCTGTACCTAATCATGCTGAAAGTGAAGATTTAACAAAGGTAAGTTTTATAGACTTAGACTTTGCATACTACATGGGAAATGAAGCACATCAATCTGACGCTTCATTTCTTCCTCCATTTGACGAAGAAATAGAAAATTATTATGAAAGCGAACGATTTAAACAACAAATATTTGGTTGCATTGCAAAGGATTATAAAGAAAATGTCGTGTTACCTCTAGTTGTTACCGGGCTTCCCATCACTTGTTTTGGTAGTCAGCATGAGCAATTACAACGTGCACTAAAAAAAGAAACTTCCGTGCAAATTGATGGAAAATTTATTAATATTACGGTGGAAAATGCTTTGATTCTTCAGCAACCGGTCGCTTTACATGCCTATTTCTTAAAAGAGGGAATCATTCAGGAACGAGATCGCATCTTAATTATTGATGGTGGATTTCGTACATTAGAAATGACAGATATGAAACAGAATCTCATTTTAAATCATTATGAGACGGAACTAGGATGTAGCAAGCCTTTGAAAAATATTAAGAATATCGTGCAGAATCATGAGGGTGAAAGTAATCAATTGCATATTAACGACATGCCAAACATATTAGAAAAAGGATATGAATGTCGAGAAGAAAATCATGAGACAAGTCAGGTTCATACTTTGATTCAAAAAGAGTTGGATGCACACTTCCAAGACGTCATGCGTGTATTACAAGAACAATTTAAGTTAGAACAGTATGATACTATTATTTGGACAGGAGGAATAGTAGATCTCCACAAAAAAAGAATTGAAAAAATGCAAGGTGAAATTTCTTCTTTCCGTATGGTAGACGCTTCGAAAGAGGCTGCACTTCATGGATACTACATTATTGGGAGTCAAGTATTTGAGGACATCACCAATCAATCTGCATATGAATCCAAATTATAATAACGACTGAAATGGAGTTCGTTTAATAGACGTGCCAAATTATGTAGCTTCTTTTCCACATATAATAAATTCTTTATAAGAAAAGATAAAAAGTGCTTGTATAGAGGAAATGTTTAAAATTGAGAATAAAAATAACTAATATATAGGGGGTCTTACTTTTAAAAGAATAAGACCTCCTATGTCATTTATTTTGTAATTTAGATGATTTAAAAACTTTTCCTCCAATACATGAATACCTACATACAAATTTCATATTACGGATATGATTCGATCAAACATAAAACTATTTAGAAAGGAAGAATAATATGGAATGCATAGAAATGACGAAATGGAGTTGGTATCATGTGAAAACTAGTGAGCTTGAAAAACTTTCTTCTATAATCCCTCGTGATGTAACATCTTATTTCTCTCAATTTGTAAAAAAGATAAGTTCTCCTTGTGAAAATGGATTATATGTTTATACGTTATCACCAAGTCAAACTTGTGTATATGGTTCGTTTTTATATGATCAAGATAAAAAGGATGCCAAAATTCAAAAATTTCTTCATTATTTCGTAGCTCATGGAATACTGATAACAGTTCAGGAAAAAGAGGAAGAGGATTTCCAAAAATTAACACATAATTTCCCTATGGGTACAAAAAATTGTAACAGTTCCGCTGAAGGATTATGTGCTATCTTATCAATGTTTATATCTCACTATTTGCGAAAGGTTGACTACTTTGAAAACAATTTCAGAAATGTATTATGGGATTTTTATCATCATAATAACATAGCAGTTTTAGAAAGGATTTATCATATTCGTCATGAATTATTTATGAACACACATGTGTTTCGCTTAATACAGGAAGTGTTACAAGGCCTAAAAGAAGCTTGGTTAGAAAAACTAACAAACACACTTTGTTATAAACAAACACACGTAAAATTAGAGCGTGGATTACAACTTGTTAAAGAGTACCAAGAAGAATTAGACACGATGATTCATTTACAAGAAGTTGTTTCTTCTCATCGTGGGAATGAAATTATGAAAGCTCTTACTGTATTAACTGCTGTGAGTACGCCTTTGACAGCCTTAGGAGCATTATGGGGTATGAATTTTAAATATATGCCTGAACTAGAATGGAAATATAGCTATTTAATTGCTCTCTTATTTATTATTTTCACAACAGGGGGGATGTATATGTATATGCGATTCAAAGGATGGACAGGTGACTTATTACGAGTAAAGAAAAAGAAATCGTTTTTTAAATCTAATTAATCCTGTTTATAAAAAATATGATAGATATTAATCTAGATATATGGTTTGTAATATTTATTAATTGAGGTAGTGCCATATCCTCATCAAGTTAAAGTTTTGATGTCCCCGCAATGATAAAAATGGTGAATATTTATATGAAAGATTAGAGCTCTCCTTCTTGTAGGAGGGCTCTAATCTTTGTTTAAAAACTATATCATATACATGGGGGCAGACTCATCGTCTGAAAATTGTCCGGATTCAATTTAGAATATGTCAAAAGAGAACTTGCGATTAAAAACAAGCTCTCTTTAAAAGAAATAACGTAATTGAGATACTTATATATTAACAATTGTTTTCTTCTAATTCCATATGTCATATGTTGAGAAATAAATTATAAATGGATTGATAAAGCTAAAATGAATGATTGACATAATATTTTGACGATAATATAATGAATCTCGAATTCAAGATAACTTGTAAAGGATTGGTAATTATGAGCGTGATTAACGATGAGAGCTTATCTTTAAAGTTATTTGTTATATTATCAAGGGCAGTACAGTCAATTACTAAGCGTATTGAAGAGGATATAAAAAGTTATGGACTTAATCCAACTGAATTTGCAGTGCTTGAGCTACTGTATAGTAAAGGCGATCAGCCTATACAAAAAATTGGAGACAAAATATTACTTGCAAGTAGTAGTATCACGTATGTAGTGGATAAGTTGGAAAAGAAGAGGTTCTTAATACGAAAACCATGTCCTAAAGACCGCCGTGTCACGTATGCGTCAATTACTTCAGAAGGTATTGAACTAATGGATAATATTTTTCCTCAGCATAAAGAGACGATTCAGCAAATATTTGGTGGTTTGGACTATATTGAGAAAAAAATGATAATCGAAAAGTTGAAAAAATTAGGGTATTATGCACTAGAACTATAAATCTTTAGAAATATATCTCGAATTAGTAATGTCCTAATTAAATATAATTTAAATAAATAGGAGGAAAAATTAATAAATGGTAGTAAATTTATTATAATACAAAATGAATAAAACGTGTAATTTCAATCGGTATAATATGAAATAAAGTTGTTATGTTAACGTATACATATCGTCCTTTAAATTATAAATCTTTCATAAAGCGGAGAGTGGGTATCAAGAATGGAATTACGTCATTTAGAGTATTTTATTCAAGTTTGTAATAATAATAGTTTCACTAAAGCTGCGGAAGTTCTAGGTATTTCACAGCCGACTTTAAGTCAACAAATACGAGTTTTAGAAGGTGAACTTGATACACCCTTGTTTCATCGAGTTGGAAGAGGTATCAAAATGACAGAAGCGGGTAAGCTGCTATTTGATAAAGGAAAATTTATCATGCAACAATTTGATGACGTTTATAATGAAATTTTTGAATTAAAGGGTGTAAAAAGAGGTGTGATTACTATAGGAGGTCTATTAGAGGATCTCACTTATTTAACACCTTATATTATGAAGTTTCAACAACATTATCCTAACATTGTAGTAAAGATTATAGAATCCGAAGTTGCTGTAAATCAAATCGTTGACAAAAATATTGATTTCGGGATTACACGTAGTGCTCAAATTCCAGACACATTAACAAACACCCTTTTGTATAGTGAAGAGCTCGTCCTTGTCATTCCAAAAAATCATCCTTTGAATGAAAAATCATTTGTTTCTTTTCGAGAATTAGTAGGGATCAGTAGAGTAATGGTTTCATGTAGTTGTCGTGAATCTATTAAGATATATTGTGAGAGTTTAGGGTTATCTTTATCTGAAGCAAATATAGAAACAAAATCTTCTATTTCTCTATTGAGCCTTGTATACAATGGACATGGGGTTGCCATAATACCTCTTTCACTGGTTAACTTTGTTAATAATGATACTTTGAGCATAGTTCGTATTACTGATCCAACACCAAGTCAAGATATTAATCTTATACACTTTGATGATAAATTTTTAAGTTTTGCAGCACGCATCTTTATGCAGAAGTTAAATGATTCTCAAAAAGTATCAGTGTAATAGAAATAATAATGATTCTAGTGTAACAATTGAAAAAATTAAAATCTATATTAAAGTCAAAGGACAGTGGGGTTATATGTGTGGTGTAGTCGATCAAAAAGGGGGATACCATTGACTTTTAATTAAGGAAAAAAGGACAGACTTTGCAAGGAGAGAAGGCTATCAAAAACAAGTTAAGTTAATCAATCAATTCTTTGGTCTTATCGCATAGTAACAGATTCCATATGGGGATATACACTGCTATTTTGAATCTACATATCCTTATTGTAGAAAGAAAACCACCGGCATTATACCGGTGGTTTTGATTTAGAAAGCAAAGCAAGTACAACCAATCCCCCATTTAGTTCCATCTTTTCCTATTACGGTATGAGTGTGTTGATGGAGAGGGTTACTACAACTATGTAACTTGTTATCATGGGAATCGTGAGAAAGTATAGTGTTTGCTAGGTTAGCACCACCATAACCATAAACGCCCGTCGGTGACCAATCAGGTGATGCTGGCGGCAATTCAGGTGATAAATTTTTAAATTCATCATTTCCATAAACAACCTGCCCACCCATAATGGTAAGTAATGATTCAAGGTCTTTGATTTCTTCTTCTGGCACAGTAAAGTAGTCAGCAGACAATACAGCAATATCAGCAAACTGACCTACTGCAAGGGTTCCCTTTTTACCTTCATCACCAGAGAACCACGCACTTCCTTTTGAATATAATTCCAGGGCTACTTTTCTATCAAGTTTATTTTTTTCATCGTATATGGAAAGACCACCAATGGTTTTTCCGGCAACCATCCAGTAAAGAGCGACCCAAGGGTTATAGCTGGAAACCCTTGTTGCATCACTACCGGCGCCAACAGGTATACCAAGATCTAACATACGATAAATCGGAGGAGTATGCTTTGCAGCTTCCTTTCCGTATAAGTCAACAAAGTATTCACCTTGAAAAGCCATGCGGTCTTGGATGGCAATACCGCCATTTAAAGCCTTAACACGTTCCATACTACGATCTGAGATTGTTTCTGCATGATCAAACCACCAGCGTAGCCCATTAAAAGGAATTTCTCTGTTAACTTCCTCAAATACATTTAAGAAACGTGTGATTGACTCGTCATAAGTTGCATGTAAACGGAATGGCCAACGGTTTTCCACCAATAGAGAAATTACTTTCTTTAAGTCGGCTTCCATTACTGTAGCTAGTTCGGGCCGTGGCATTTGAAATTTTTCAAAATCGGCTGCCGAGAATACTAACATTTCTCCGGCACCATTCATTTTATACTTATCATTTCCTTGACCAGGAGAAACAATTTTTGCCCATGAAGCAAAGTCTTCATATTCATGATTAGGATTTTGCGTAAATAGATTATAAGCAATACGCAAAGTTAATTGTTCCTTCTCGGCTAAATGTTCAACAACTTTGTAGTCATCAGGGTAATTTTGGAAACCACCACCTGCGTCGATGGCGCTTGTAATACCTAATCTATTTAATTCACGCATAAAATGGCGAGTGGAGTTAATCTGGTCGTCAAGATTAAGTACTGGAGCTTTACCCAAACTTGAATAAAGAATAGAAGCGTTAGGGTTAGCAATTAAAAGGCCCGTTGGATTACCTCTTTTATCCCGCTGAATTAAACAGCCTGGAGGGTCTGGGGTATCTTTCGTGTATCCCAGTGCACGTAGCCCTGCACGATTTACAAGTGCTCTATCGTAAAGATGTAGCACAAAGACAGGCGTGTCTTCAGAAACAGCATTAATCTCTTCTAATGTTGGCATCCGTCTCTCTTTAAATTGAAATTCAGACCAACCTCCAACTACTCTTACCCACTGAGGAGCAGGTGTACGCCTTGCCTGTTCTTTGAGCATTTCTAGAGCAATAAAAAGTGATGGCACGCCTTCCCAACGTAATTCCATATTATAATGCAGACCACCACGAATAACGTGTATATGAGAGTCATTCAGGCCTGGAATAGCTCTCTTTCTTTTTAGGTCTATTTTTTTGTTTTTTCCGTGGCACTATTAAGAATCTCATCTCCACCTACTGCAGTGACTAAACCATCAGTTATGGCGATAGCAGATACCTCAGGCTGAGAAGGGTCAAGGGTAGTAATTTTTCCGTTATATAAGATCATATCCGGTAAATTCATGTTCACACCTCGTCTACTTTCTATTATTTTGTAACCATGGATGAAATAATTTACCGAAAATCGGCATGACTACCCATGATAGCAAGGACACTATACATACAGAAACAAAAAAAGCTGACATAATAGGATTCATATGTTTTATAATAGGTCCTATCACTTTAGGAACTAACATGCTAAGAGGCCATACACCCAGAAGGGTAACGATAGACATTTTCCATTTTGGAGGTGGAACTGGCGTTTTCGGAGTAACAAACCAATAAGCCAAACTGCTTTCAGTTTTGTAAGTTGGATTATTGGCTTGAAATTGCTCGGCCGTTTTTAACAAATCCCGGCGAACATCTGATTCTTGCCAAGCACGTAGATGCTCATACGTATCAAAGCGAAAAATAACAGTATACTCTCTGGATTCGTTACTTGGGACTATTAGATTTACACCTAAATGTCCTGGAAATTTAGTAGCCGCAGCCTCAATTTCATGTCTCCATGTTTCAAACTGTTTTTCTCTACCTTCTTGAATTTCCCATGTAACAATCGTTGTTACTGGATTGCCAGCATCCATCGTGTTCCCTGTATAAGTCTCTTCGACAGCTACTCCTTCTTGTTTCATATTTTCCTGCTTGGAAGCGCGCCATGCACCATAGTATATGCGTATTCTACACCTTGACCATAAGCACCAGTGTGTTCCTTTACAATCTCCATTACAGCATCATAAGTGTCTTTGTGTGCCCAGTCACGTTGGTATTCAAGTAAAACTTGAATTGCTGTCACTGGAATTGCACCAGCTTGTTCTACACGACGCATAGCAGCGTTATGTGCTGTCAAACTAGTACCACCTGAAGCATCATCAACTGCATACACCTCATAGCCAGCTTTAATTGCTTCAAGCACAGGGAATGCAAGGCAAACTTCAGTCCAAAGTGCTGCAAATATTAATTTCTTTCTACCGGTTGCTTTAACTGCCTCAACAAATTTCGGATCTTCCCAAGAATTCATTGAACTACGTTCTATAATTTCATGGTTTGGGAATATATCAAGAATTTGTGGCCAAAAATAACCAGAAAAGCTGCGTGTTTCAACTGTAGTAAGAATAGTAGGTACGTTAAAAGTTTTTGCTGATTTAGCAAGCAGCATAACGTTATTAATCAATGTTTGTCTATCAATACTTGCAACTCCAAAAGTCATTTGAGGTTGAAAATCAATTAAAATTAATGCACTGTTCTCCGGATTTAACAATTCTAAATTACTCATAATAAACAGCTCCTTTTGTAATTGTTTAAAATTAATATTATTGAAAAAATATATTTTCTGTTAATTAAACCTGTAATCGTAAAAATAAAATATTTGCTATACCTTTTAATTTAAAAGAGAGTGCTGATTTAATCAGCACTAAATGTATACTATCTAGTTTTTTGAAAGAAAAGCTATTATGCATTTTGTTTACTAAGATCTCGCTGCGCGCCCATATAGCTTCCAATTATATTTTGATAGCCTGGAAGATTGCTAGCAAGCAAATTGCCAAAACCTTCGACATCGTTGCGCCAATCGCGTTGTAATTCGCAAGCTACGCTAAACCAGTTCATAAGTTGCACACCACTATGTGCCATACGAGTATTTGCAGCATCTGCAACTTGTTTACTGAAAGTTCCTGAAGCATCAGTAACAGCAAATACTTCATATCCAGCTTTTATAGCGGAAAGTGCAGGGAAAGCAACACAAACGTCCGTAACTACGCCCGCGATGATAAGTTGCTTTTTTCCAGTTTCTTCGATTGCTTTTACGAAATCATCATTATCCCATGCGTTAATTTGTCCAGGTCGAGCTATTTTTGGTGCATGAGGAAAGAGATCAACCAATTCTTGCATTAAAGGTCCGTTAGGTCCGTTTTCAAAACTTGTTGTTAAAATAACTGGTAAATCAAAAAACTTAGCAGTATGAGCAAGAGCTAAAACATTGTTCTTGAATTCATCAACACCATAGTCACGTACTAGTCCGGACATAAGACCAGTTTGATGATCTACTAAAAGAACGACAGCATCATCTTTGTTAATACGAGAATAGAGATCAGTCATTATGTATTCCTCCTAAAAATTAAGTAATCGAAGAAAGTTTAAATAGTCGAATACTATCATAAGTTTCTTCGTTTATAACTAAGCTGACCAATAATATTGGTCATAGCAGCATTCACAGAACATGAAGTGCTATACAAATTTATAGTATTTGAAAACTGATTCATTAATCAATTCTAAATTATCTATAATTTGTATAGGTCGTAACTATAGTTGTTTTCACTATAAAATAGATTGGTTTTACCTATACATCCTATAGATAGAACAATATTGATAGTCACCTATTTTTGTTATTACAATTGAATATAAGTAATGTTCAGTAATTATTTTATGATGAAAAAGGTATTAGAGGGGGGATTGTTCCAAAAGGAGAAAATGAATGCATTGGAACAATAGAGTTTCATACTTAGAGTTCACAACATAAACGTGCATAAATAGATTGTGAGATTCATCCGGATTATTGAAGAAAAGGATACATATTAGAATACTTTTTGGAGGTAGAAGCATGGCTAAAATTACTGTGGGAACCGAAAATCAAGCACCAATTGAGATATATTATGAGGATCATGGCACAGGAAAACCAGTTGTACTAATTCATGGTTGGCCGTTAAGTGGTCGATCTTGGGAATACCAAGTTCCAGCTCTTGTTGAGGCTGGATACAGAGTTATAACGTATGATCGTCGAGGGTTTGGAAAATCATCTCAGCCGTGGGAAGGGTATGAATATGATACCTTTACTTCTGATTTACATCAACTATTAGAACATTTAGAGCTTCAAAATGTCACACTTGTTGGTTTTTCTATGGGTGGAGGCGAGGTAGCCCGGTACATTAGTACGTATGGAACAGATCGTATTGAAAAGGCTGTTTTTGCTGGAGCAGTTCCTCCATATTTATACAAATCAGAGGAACATCCTGAAGGGGCATTAGATGATGCTACAATTGAAGCATTCAAAAGTGGTGTGATAAATGACCGCCTTGCATTTCTTGATGAATTTACTAAGGGATTTTTCGCGGTTGGTAATCGAACAGATTTAGTTAGTGAACCATTCCGTTTATATAATTGGGATATTGCAGCCGGTGCATCACCTAAAGGAACGCTTGATTGTATTACCGCCTTTAGTAAGACAGATTTTAGAAAAGATTTGGAGAAGTTTAATATACCTACTCTTATTATTCATGGTGACTCTGATGCAACTGTACCTTTTGAATTAAGTGGAAAACGTACATATGATGCCATTCCTGGTAGTAAACTCGCTTTAATACAGGGCGGTCCTCATGGGTTAAACGCAACTCATGCTAAAGAATTTAATGAAGCACTCCTATTATTTTTAAAGGACTGATTACAACTATATAATTGTTAATTGATAAATTATAAACAAGTAAAAAATAAAGCTTTATAAAAGATGCTCTTGGATAAATCCAGGAGCATCTTTTTAAATGGTAATATTGAGATGTTAGGTTGATAAATCTCCATTAATTTTGGATTGAATATTCTTCTTAACAGCTAAAATGTATTGATTAGAGTTTTTTAGATTTCTTAGAAGTATTGTTATATTACTATCAAGATAATATTTTGAATAATCCTCAAAACAAAGAAATGTACATTTTTTTGAGGAAGAAATATCTTGTCAGAAAACAATAAAATCTTATTAATTTTTATAATTGGTAGAATTTTTATGGAAATAATTCTCTTAATATATTAAAATAACATCGTATTATGTCAGATTTTAATTAGGGGAGAGAAATTTTATGTTGAAAAAAATCATTCCAGTTGCTTTAGCATTAAGTACAGTTACTTTTACTAGTGTATTTGCTGCGCCTTCAATCCAAGCGAGTACAGAACAAAACCGCTACATAGATGTACAAATGCTCGGTATTAACGATTTTCATGGGCAACTAGACACTGTAAAAAAAATTAACAATAAAGATGCAGGGGGAATTGAGTACTTAGGGGCTTATTTACGTGATCGTGAAAAACAAAATCCAAATACATTAAAGGTACATGCTGGAGATGTTGTTGGAGCAAGTACTCCTGTTTCAGCATTATTACAAGACGAACCTACAATTGAATTTCTAAATGATTTGAAATTCGATGTTGGAACGATAGGAAATCATGAATTTGATGAAGGTGTTGAGGAAATGCATCGCCTTATTTATGGTGGATACCATGAGAAAACAGGTAATTTTAAAGGAGCAAAATTCCCATATGTTGCTGCAAATTTCTATAATAAATCCACCGGGCGTCTATTTTTACCACCATTCACTATAAAAAAGGTACAAGGAGTTCCGGTTGGCTTTATTGGAGTCGTAACAACGGATGTTCCTAACCTTGTTATGCCTACTATGCTAAAGAATGTAGAAATTACAGATGAAGTTGAAGCTATTAACAAATCCGTAAAGCAATTAAAAAAACTAGGCGTTAAATCTATCGTTGTTCTTGCACATAACGGAGGTACAACAGATGGGAACGGAGTAACAAATGGTGATATCGTCCGATTAGCAAATGAGACTGATCCGGAAGTCGATGTTATTTTTGGTGGGCATAGCCACACTTATGTAAATGGAACTGTTAATAATAAACTTGTCGTACAAGCAAATTCATATGGTATGGCTTTTGCTGATGTTGATGTAAAGATTGATCGTAAGACACAAGATATTGTTGAGAAAAAAGCAGAAATTGTTACAACTTACCATGAAGGCATGGAGCCTGATAAAAAAATAAAGAAGAAGATGGAGAAATATCAAGCAAAAATCGCACCTCTTGTTAATGAAGTTGTAGGTAAGTCTATTGCTCCACTAGATCGCAAACTCAATACGGCTGGTGAATCTACTCTGGGAAATTTGGTTGCTGATGCCCAGCGTGCAACAATGCAATCCCAAATTGCACTTATGAATCCTGGTGGTATTCGTAATGACTTAGATGCTGGTGATATTACATGGGGAGAGATATATGGTATTCAACCATTCGGAAATCAATTAATAAAAGTAAATTTAACAGGTCAAGACATTCGTGATATTTTAAATCAACAATGGCAAAAAGATATAACAAGAATGCTTCAAATTTCAGGGATCCAATACACTTGGGATGCGAACAAGCCTAATGGAGAAAAAGTAACAAGTATTCGCTTAACAAATGGAGAAGAAATTACTCCATCTAAAACTTACAGCGTCGTTGCTAACGCATTTCTAGCTTCAGGTGGAGATGGATTTGTATCCTTTAAAAACGGTAAAGATGCTGAAACAGGACCAACTGATTTTGAAGCATTAGTAGATTATATAAAAAAATCAAAAGAACCAATTCAGTCTATTATTGATGGAAGAATTCAAAAAATAAATTAGTCTTTTATTAATCTCAAAAACAACTAGATTATCTGTGCGCTATACTTTTTAGTGTACAGGTAATCTATTTTTTTGATTTGAAATAGTCTAACCGTGGCCAATGCGTATACTGTCTAGATGCAGAGTGCCGAAAAAAATGAAGTGAACAAAAAATAACCCCTAAATTAACTCTATGATAAAGAGACTACAAACAATCAAAATTTGGAACTTCATATTAACCATATATTAACTACGTTAATAATACATACTGAAATTGAATACTTTAGATAACATCATTTATAAAGAATATCTATACATTATGATGTTATGCAATGAGGAGTTTACACTACAATGGATTGAAGTTTATGTAGTTTTATATTCGTATAAGTGAATTAAGAATTTCTTAAGAACCTATTAAGAAATAAGTGAGTTTTAGGAACTAGAATAAATGTATCTGAACAGTAATAAGAAAATGAATGTTTTAAATGGAAGTTGGCAGAGTATGTCAAAAAGCTATAAGTAAATATTTCAGGAGGTTTTTTATGAAAAAGAAAATAATTATTGCAATTGTTGCTTCTGCTATAACAATGACTCATTTTGTAGGAAATACTTATGCAGATTCGAAAATAAAGGTTTCTGTTACAGCTCCCTACAATACAAATCAAATAGCAAAATGGTTAGAGGCACATGCAAAGCCTTTAAAAACAACTAATCCAACTGCATCTCTTAATGATTTGAAACCACTTAAGAATATGGTAGGTTCAGCTTCAATTGTAGGTTTAGGTGAAGCTACGCATGGGGCTCATGAGATTTTTACAATGAAACATCGCATTGTTAAGTATTTAGTATCTGAAAAGGGCTTTACCAATCTAGTTTTAGAAGAGGGATGGGACAGGGCCTTGGAACTTGATCGATATGTTCTTACTGGTAAGGGAAACCCAAGCCAACATCTAACACCTGTATTTAAGACGAAAGAAATGCTAGATTTACTTGATTGGATTCGGCAATATAATGCTAATCCAAAACATAAATCTAAAGTACGTATCATCGGGATGGACATTCAATCAGTAAACGAGAATGTTTATAATAATATAATAGAATATATTAAAGCGAACAATTCAAAACTATTGCCTAGAGTAGAAGAGCAGATAAAAGGTCTTATTCCTGTAACAAAGGATATGAATGCTTTTGAAAGCCTTACGAAAGAAGAAAAAGAAAAGTATATTTCAGATGCTAAACAAATTAGTGCTTTATTAGAAGAAAATAAAAGTTATTTAAATGGAAAATCTAAAGAGTTTGCATGGATAAAACAAAATGCTCGTATTATTGAACAGTTTACTACAATGTTAGCGTCACCTCCTGATAAACCATCGGATTTTTATTTGAAACATGATATTGCAATGTATGAAAATGCGAAGTGGACCGAAGAACATTTAGGAAAAACCATTGTATGGGGACATAATGGACACGTTTCGAAAACAAATATGCTTTCTTTTATATACCCTAAAGTAGCTGGGCAGCATTTAGCAGAATATTACGGAAAACGGTACGTATCTATTGGAACGTCAGTTTATGAAGGACAATACAATGTCAAGAATAGCAATGGTGAATTCGGCCCATACGGAACATTAAAATCGGATGATCCAAACAGTTATAACTACATTTTTGGACAGGTGAAAAAAGATCAATTTTTTATTGATTTACGTAAGGCGAACGGCGTGACAAAAACTTGGTTAAACGAACAACATCCAATTTTCGCTGGAATAACTACCGAAGGGCCTGATATACCAAAAACTATTGATATATCATTAGGTAAAGCGTTTGATATACTCGTTCAAATTCAAAAAGTGAGTCCATCTCAACTACATTAATAAATTTAGAATAATGTGCCTTAATGACAACTTGAGAAGTGTTTCATATAATACTATGAAATTTGTTTTATATAGTAAGAAGAATAATCGTATTAGAAAAAATCAGCAATTTAACCTGTTAAGAGTAAAATGAATCTTCAATATGTAAAGCGCAAAAAACACTGAAGCGAAAAGCATCGGTGTTTTTTGCGCTTTCGGGCACAGATGCTACTTCAACCCTAGTGTACAAGTGATTTTGAATGTAAGGAATTTGTAAGGAATAGGTAAGAAAAAAGAGATTTTCATTGTGTAGGATAAAAATATAAGGAGGCGTGAAGGGGGGAACAATTACGGCCTACATATAAAACAAACAATCAGTAACAAGAGTGTTTTGTGAAAATAATGAGTACAATGATTGCAAATGCATTGTTGCCTTTTCATCATTTGGAGAATGGATAGCTGTGTGGTTCGTATATGACACTTCTATCAACTATCTATACAATTTTAATAGAAGAGAGGAATTCTTTATGAAAACACGCAGTAAAATTACATGTGCAAGTCTAGCACTTTTAATAGGTGGAAGTTCCCTGTTATACATAACACCAACATCAGTTGTAAAAGCAGAACCTACGCAAAATGTATCTAGTTCGTTACAAACAAGTACGCAAAGCGATCGTACTTCCGTTAAGAAAGCAATACGAGATGAACTGCAACTTGGATACCCGGGAATACTCGCTCAAATTTCTAAGGGTGGTAAAACTTGGAGTTATACGGCTGGGATAGCGGATCTGAGAACTAAGAAACCAATGAAAGCAGATTTTCGCTTTCGCATTGGCAGTGTGACGAAAACGTTCATTGCAACAGTTCTACTTCAATTATCTGGAGAGAACCGTTTGAATCTAGACGACTCCATTGAAAAATGGTTACCTGGCGTTATTCAAGGAAACGGATATGATGGTAACCAGATTACTATCCGTCAAATATTGAATCATACAAGTGGTATTGCTGATTATATAAATTCAAAAGACTTCGATATTATGGATACAAAAAAATCGTATACGGCTGAAGAATTCGTCAAAATGGGGATTTCTCTTCCCCCAGATTTTGCACCAGGAAAGGGTTGGTCTTATTCAAACACAGGTTACGTATTACTGGGGATTCTTATTGAAAAAGTAACTGGCAACAGTTATGCGGAAGAGGTTGAAAACCGAATTATTGAACCGCTTGATTTGTCAAATACATTTCTACCTGGTAATTCAAGCGTGATTCCAGGCACCAAGCATGCCCGTGGCTATTTGCAACTAGACGGAGCGAGTGAGCTAAAAGACGTTACTTATATTAACCCAGGTAGTTCGGATGGAGATATGATTTCTACTGCTGACGATTTAAACAAATTCTTCTCTTACTTACTAGGTGGTAAATTACTGAAGGAACAGCAGTTAAAACAAATGCTTACTACAGTTCCTACAAATAGAGAGGGAACCGGATATGGTCTTGGAATCCTTGAAATTAAGCTTCCGAATGGTGTCTCGGTATGGGGACACAGAGGTGGCGTTCTAGGGTTTTCCACTTTTGCTGGTGGAACACTTGGAGGCAAACATACATTGGCCGTCAATTCGAACAGTTTTAACATTAATAATCCAGAGTCTTTTAAAAACGTTTTAATTGCTGAATTTAGCAAGTAGGCAAAAAGGAAAACTGGATACATTTATCATTTGTAATTTTAATCGGAATAGATTACCGATTAAAATTAGTATAGAGGGAATTAAGTATCTAGAAACAATCAATCCGATAATGAGAGATGGCTAAGTAAAAGGATTGGTTTATATATTGTATTCTCTCCAGCCGATTAAAGAAGTAACAGATATAATGAGTGATTATTATGTATATATTATTGTAGTCGTGTTTGTATAGTCAATGATTATAAATTTGTATAAGATGCGAAGTCTAATTTAAGACTTCGCACCTTTGCTGTTTAACAGCTTTTATTACTAAGCTATTAATAATAGCAAAAAGGAGAATGTAACTAGTTATGCAGATGAATCTTGGCACAGGCGCTATGTAGGAGATTTTGCTGAAAATAAATTTAGAAGAATATATGAATTAGAGACATGAAAGCTGAAGTGAATTTTAGTAGTTTTTATGTTCATCAGTTACTTGAAATTCTAGCTGTTTTATATACAGAGTTTTTCCAGCCGTGATTGATAGTGTATATATATATTCATGTTACTGAGTATGCATTGAGTGAGATTTTTTAGAACTAAATACAGTGTCATCTCCTAATGGTGAAAACAGTATTTGAATATTGTAGGGCTCTTAAATGTTTTTAGATTTTTAAAGCCCGGTCATTTTAACCAAAATTTTCATAGAAATACCTTTAAAAAGAACGTTAGTTCGGATATAATAAGAACAAATGTTCTTTTGTTAGGAGTGATAACCTTGTATGATTATTCTCTTTTACCGAATCGGATTATTCTTTGTGTAGACCTTCGTAGCTTTTATGCAAGCGTATCATGTATTAAAAAAGGACTTGATCCAAGATATACAAAATTGGCTGTCGTAGGGGATGTGAATCAGAGCGGATCAATTGTATTAGCAGCAACACCGCCATTAAAAGCGTTAGGAATAAAGAAGATGGCTCGTTTGTACGAAATACCGAAGCGACCAGATATTATTATTGTGAATCCAATTATGCATACGTATATGAAGTGTTCAACTTTCATAACGGGTTTGGCTTTGCAATATGTCGCGCCGGAAGATTTTCATCAATATAGTATCGATGAATTTTTTATGGATATGACTGCAAGTATTCATTTGTTTGCCAGTAATCCGCGCGAATTCGCATTAAAGTTTAAGCGAGAAATATATGAACGTACAAGGATTGAAAGTACGATTGGTATTGGGCCGAATTTATTATTAAGTAAAGTAGCGATGGATGTGGAAGCGAAAAAGAATAGGGATGGAATAGCGCAGTGGACGTATGACGATATACCCGAGAAGTTATGGAGTATTAGACCGCTCAGTAAATTTTGGGGTATATCGTATAAAACAGAAATGAAATTGAATCGAAAAGGTATACATACCATTGGAGAATTAGCTCAGTATCCTTTGAAATATTTAAAGCAATCATTCGGTGTAATAGGAGAAGAATTACATCTACATAGTAACGGAATTGATTTTAGTAGAATAGCAGAAAAATACGTTCCAGCGACAACATCTATAGCGAAAAGCCAAATATTATTGCGTGATTATTCGGTAGAAGAGTTCATAGTTATTTTATTAGAGCATATAGAAGAGGTTTGTTATAGGCTGAGACGAGAAAAGAAATGCGCGCAAACAATTCATTTTTCAGTTGGATATAGCAAGGAATACGGTGGGGGAATAAAAAAGGCACATACGTTAAATAGAGCAACAAACTTAACGATGGATATTTATAATGTTTGTACATATTTTTTATATGAGCGCCATACAGGAGAGCCGATTCGATCAGTAAGTGTTTCATTAACAAACCTTATTAATGAAGGGGAAGAGCAAATTTCGCTTTTCGATAACATTATACAAAGAGAAAAAGAAATAAGATTAACGAAAGTTATGGACGAAATTCGAACACGATTTGGTAAGAACAGTATTTTACGTGGGATTTCTTACACAAGCGTCGCAACAGCAAGATATAGAAACACATTATTAGGAGGGCACAAATCGTGAAGAATGCTAATATGCCAAAAGGAAGAGGTATGGTAAAGTGGCAACCGTTTGCCAGTATGCCGGAGCAGTTCGCAGTTATTAAAGAAATGATAAAGGAGCAAACGAAAGCCTCGCGTCCAATTGTAACGCAAGATGCAAAAGAAATGATTGAAAATAAGCTATTAACTTCATTTTTAGGTGAGGAAGAGGTTTTACTTACATATTATAAAGATGGTTATTTATATAAAAATTACATAACAGTAGTGGATATTAATCCATTAATGGAGACGATTACTTGTACGGATGCTTGTTGTAATAAGCGTACTTTTAAGTTTTTTGATGTAATTGAGATTGATTAAAGTATGTTTCTATGCAGCAGACGTATTTTTTTAGCCTACTGCATAGAAAGGTCAGTTATAGTATTATGCTTATACTAAAAATAAGATACTCTTTATTACCATTGACGATAGTTGCATTTCAGATGAAAGAATGTGGGGAAACACCCCCGTTAACAATAGAATTAGCATTAACAGCAGTTATAGGGTTTCTTAAAATTATGAATATCAGTTGTTAGATGGTGCGATATTTATTTAGAAAAAGCCGTTTTAGATACTAATAGATATAAGTAAGACAAGACTTAATGACTAAAGAAAATAAGCATTTTACACTTCAATTATAATAGGGAGGATCATTGGTTTTCTTTTTGTATGTGAGTATATAAAGTGACCAAGTGATTCTCGTATTTCTCTTTTTAGAACATTCCATTGATTAATATGTGCTTTTTGTAATCTGTTGACAGTTTCTACAACTAATTGATTAATTTTATTTAAGAAATCTTCAGAGTCCCGAACATATACAAACCCACGAGAAATTGTATCAGGGCCAGAAATTATTTTCTCTTCTGTTTTACTCAAGGTTATAACTATTACAAGCATACCATCTTCAGAAAGTTGTTTGCGATCGCGCAATAAGGCGTTTCCAACATCTCCAATACCTAACCCATCTACATATATATTACCCGCAGTTATACGTCTTGTTTGAATAGCAGTTTGATTTTTAATATCAACAACATCTCCATTGCCGATAACATAAATATTATCTTTCTTGACACCAACAGACTCTGCCAATTGACGGTGATGATGTAACATTCTAAATTCACCGTGTATGGGAATGAAGTATTTAGGCTTCATTAAAGTAAGCATCAATTTTAATTCCTCTTGATATGCATGTCCAGAAACGTGCATTCCTGTTGAACTTCCAGATCCATAAATAACATTTGCTCCTAATAGAAATAAGTTATCTATAATACGTGAAACATTACGCTCATTTCCTGGTATGGGGGATGCAGACAAAATGACTGTGTCACCTGGTAAAATATCAACTTGTCGATAGTTGCCACTAGACAATCGAGACAGGGCAGCCATAGGTTCACCTTGACTACCAGTGCAAAGTATAGCGACTTTTTCGGGTTCCATTTGATTAATCTCATTCGCTTCGATTAACATTCCTTCAGGTATATTCAAATAGCCTTGTTCTAAAGCGACAGAAACTACGTTCACCATACTTCTTCCGAGGAGGGCAAGCTTTCTATTTGTTTTTAAAGCGGCATCTACTATTTGCTGTACACGATTCACATTAGAAGCAAAGGTAGATATAATAACTTTTCTGTGAGCCTTTACAAAGGCTTCTTCAATTTTTTCGCCTACTAACCGTTCTGATGGAGTAAATCCAGAACGTTCGGCATTCGTACTTTCTGAGAGGAGAGCTAAAACCCCGTTACTTCCGATATTAGCCATTTTGTGAATGTCTGGATATTGATTGTTTATGGGAGTCAAATCAAATTTAAAATCACCTGTATGGACTACTGTACCTTCTGGTGTATGAAAAGCAATCCCGAGGCAATCGGGAATACTATGATTTGTTTTGAAAAAAGATAGGTTGATCTGTCCAAACTCAATTAAAGACTCAGAGTCAATAACAATTAACTGTGTCGAATCTTGAAGTTTATGTTCTTTTAATTTAATGCCGATTAAGCCTAAGGTTAATTTTGTTGCGTAAATTGGTACATTCAATTGTTTTAAAAAATACGGAATACCTCCAATGTGATCTTCGTGTCCATGTGTAACAATTAAACCTCGAATTTTATCTTTATTTTCTTGTAAATATGTAACATCAGGTATTATTAAATCTATGCCTAATAAACTCTCGTCGGGAAACTTAGAACCACAATCAATGATTACAATGTCATCTGAATATTGTATGACATACATATTTTTACCAATTTCATTAACACCACCTAAAGCAAAAATAGATAGTTTATCATTTATTGTACTCAAATGAATATCCTCCTCTTAAAATCAAATTTACTTGAATCTATGTAAAGGTTTGTAACCAACTATTAATAAATAGTGGGTTACAATTACCTCAAAGACCCATATCTTTTAATCCAGGACTATGCTCATTTGGCATTTCAGGAAGTTCTGGTACAGGAAAACCTTTTGGCGGGTCAGTTACTGCTAATGTTCCTTTGTTTCTACTTGGTGATTCACCTTGGAATATTTCTCCGATTCTTGTTGGATCTAAGCTAAAATTAAATTGTGCGTTATGGAATCCCATGTCTACATACTTTCTGCACTCTGGGTATTTATTAATATCATAGTTCGGCACAGGGAAGAGTTTCCCCCATTCAACACCCAATGTCTCTAAAGCTTTTGCGAAAGCATTTTGATGTGCATTATCACGTACAATTAAGAATGCAAGTGTTTCTCTAAAAGTTTGATTGGAACTCATTTCATAAATTCTAGTTTTTTGAAGTACACCTGTAGATTCAAGTACTACGTTATCTAATAAATCGCTAATTAAATTCCCATGACTATATACCCAAGATCCATTCCATGGGTTGCCAGCTGCATCAACAGGCAATGAACTTTGAGCACCTACAATAAAGTGGTGAGGATTTGCATGTTTAACCGCTTCATCAAGTGGTGCGTTGTCAACACCAGCATTTCCTGGCGTAGGTTCACCAGATCCAGTTAATAGTTGATTAATTGTATGTTGTACAAGTTCTACATGGCTGATTTCCTCTAAAAAAACACCTCGAAGTAAATCACGATATTGCTTCTCTTTACCTCTAAAATTTGAGCTTTGGAAGAAGTATTGCATCATTGTACGCATTTCGCCATAATGCCCACCTAATATTTCTTGTAAAACTTTTGCGGCAGCTGGATCTGGCTTGTCCGGCTTGATAATATTAATCAGTTCTTCTTTATAATAAAACATGAAGTACACCTCTTTTAAGTTAGTTAACATTGTTATCGTGTCCGTTAGTTGGTTACTTAATACTGTAATTCATTTTTTTACCAATAAAGTATTACCTCAAAATACAAAGTTTTTTGGAAATAACTATTTTCGATGTAAGATGAAAATGGGGGATAGATACTTAGCAATTAATAAAAAAAGATAAGATTACGAAATGTAATCTTATCTTTTCATTAAGAATCATGAATTGTAGCTTTAAGGCTTCAGAATGACTTTTATACAGTCGTCTTCACGATTATTAAAAATCTGATAACCATAACTCGCTTCTTCAAGGGGAATTTTGTGTGTAATAATCTCTTTTGGATCAAATTCTTTATTTGTTATTTTTTCAAATAGTTCCGGCATAAAATGAATGACAGGTGCTTGTCCCATTTTAAGATTAATATTTCTAACCCAAAATGCACCGAGTGGAAAGGCGTTATAATTGCCACCATAAACGCCGGTCATTTGAACCGTTCCATATTTTCTTACGGCTTTCGTAGCGATTTGAATAGGACCGAGAGTTCCACCTTGTAATTTTAATTTTTGTTCCAGAAATTCTAGAGGCGATTTTTTTCCATCCATCCCCACACAATCAATAACTACATCAGCACCGCCATGTGTAATTTCCTTTAAATGTTCTCCCATATCGGGGAATTTTGTAAACTCAAATACCTCAACATTGTTAATCTTTTTTGCATAATTCATCCGATAATCTAAGTAATCCACTGCAATTACACGTTTAGCACCTTGCATCCAAGCGAATTTTTGTGTCATTAATCCAACAGGTCCACAACCAAGGACGATAACAGTATCACCTGGCTTAACGCCTGCGTTTATTACACTCCAATAGGCTGTTGGTAAAACATCTGATAGAAATAGTAGGGATTCATCTTCAAGTTCGCATGATTCCGGTATAACAAATGGAGTGAAATTTCCAAAAGGAACTTTTAAATATTCTGCTTGTCCGCCCGGATGATTACCAAATTTCTCTGTATAACCAAAGTATCCACCAGAATCGTAATGAGGGTTTGAGTTATCACATTGACTTTCCATTTCATGTTGGCAATAGAAACAATGTCCACAAGAAACGTTGAAGGGGATGACAACACGATCGCCTTTTTTCACTTTAGTGACATCTGGCCCGACTTCTTCAACGATTCCCATTGGTTCATGGCCGATAATGTATCCTTGAGGTAAGGGCATGTTGCCTTGATATAGATGTAAATCAGAACCGCAAATAGCGGTTGAAGTAATTCTTACAATAATATCATCTTTTTTCTCTAACTTTGCATCATCAACTTGTTTAACTTGTACTTGATTTGGTCCTTGATAAGTTACAGCTTTCATCTCATATCTCCTTTTGGATTATGTCTCAAAACATAATTTTATTTAATCTCTTGGTTAAATAGAAATCTTTCTTTTGTTTACTGAAGGGAATTAGGAAGTATACATAGTGTTGTTATGAAAGTATGTTATATCAGTTATTCTTTCTTATATGTTTTGCCCTACTTTAAGAAAAAAATCAATTTTTATCCATAACCTAATTACCATAAAAAGGATAATTGTTTTTTCATAATTTGTAGCATATTAATAACATCGGAGGTGAAACAATATGGCAAACAATAATAGTGGAAGTCGTAATGAATTATTAGTTCGAGGCGCTGAACAAGCTCTTGATCAAATGAAATATGAAATTGCACAAGAGTTTGGTGTACAACTTGGTGCAGATACAACAGCTCGTTCAAACGGATCTGTTGGTGGTGAAATTACAAAACGTTTAGTAGCAATGGCAGAACAACAACTTGGTGGTAGAGCTAACCGCTAAGTAAATTGGCATAAAATATAGCAAATATGTAAATCAATTTCTTTTGTGTATTCATAAAAATAAAAACCCTTATATTAAACAGATTCTCACTCAAAGATTATTGATAATCTTCTTTCATAATCTTTGAGTATTTAATTTGTAAACTACTTTCCTAAACAATAAACACGCGGTGTTGGAAAGGTGTTTTCCATGCATAGTAGAAAATCTTTTGCAGGAAAAAGCATACTTAAAAATTTGATTTCAATATTGAAATCAATATTTATTATCATATTTTCGAAAGGTAGGAATTTAAAAATGGGTATATTAAGTGGAAATCCTCAAAATGAACCTTTACATTACGGTGAAGTATTTGACATTTGGAGCTATCTTCTTGCTGCACAGGGTGCAATTGCCAGCCATCAAGTATTTATGAATCACACAGGTGACGAAGATTTGAAGAAGTTTTTAGAAAGCTTAATTGAAAATGATATGAATTCGGAAATAGAAGAGTTAAAAACTCTTTTAAAGGTGAATGGCGTAGCTTTACCGCCTGCTCCTCCAGAACGACCAGTTGCATCGATCGAAGACATTCCTCCTGGAGCACGTATTAATGATGTTGAAATTGCTGCAGCTGTTTCTACAGGATTAGCAGCTGGACTTGTGACATGTAGTCAAGTAATGGGAAAATGCCTTCGAGAAGATGTAGGCATGTTGTTTGGACAATTTCATATGAAAAAAGCGCAGGCAGGTGTAACTCTGCTACGTTTAAGTAAGAAAAAGGGATGGGTAGTTCCACCTCCATTACATGTAAGAAATTCTGACCAAGCGTAATAAACAAAAATAAAAAAGTGGCGTTGGCCACTTTTTTATTTTTTAGATGTATCCTTAAGCTTGGATTTATTTATTGTGGAAGAATCCATATATTCATCTGATATCTCCATAGCGTATTTATCATGGTGAATATGATTGTGATTTTTTAAATTATCATCGTTATGCAGTACTAGCCTCTTCATATAAATGTGGAAGAAAACTTCTGTTCCACCAATAATTAAAGCAGCTATAAATGAAGAAACTCCAATATTACGAGTAGCATCTAAATCAGTAAACAAGGATATTAGTAACCAAATTCCAAAGAAGCTTAAGCCTAAATCTGCTATTGTAGCAATCATATTTCCGTATTTAGGTAAAATGAAGAAATCTCCAATTAAATAGGCAGCTCCTGTAAGGAAAAGAGAAATTAGTAATACTTTAGGAATTGAAATGCCTTTAAAGATACTAAGTATGATTAGTAATACTGCAGTTATCGCTGTATATTTAATTAATAAAGCAACAATATGTTTCATCATTTTCCTCCATTGTTTAAAAGTATATGGAATAAAATATTTCATTAAAAACGGGTTATGCTTTTAAATAGCGTAACCCGTTTTATGTTGTAATGGAGGCTTATTTATGATATCCCATGGCACATAAGGTTTATTTCGTTCTCCTATACATTATTATTCTTGGTTTAAAGAGAATCAACTATACCTTTGAATTCACGGTCGTAATTACCAATTAATTAGCTATATATTTTAGCATGTAATTTAACATATTAAAGAAAGAAGGAGGTGAATGAACATGTCAAACAAAAACAGTGGAAGCAGCAATCAATTATTAGTACGTGGCGCTGAACAAGCTCTTGATCAAATGAAATATGAAATTGCTCAAGAATTTGGCGTACAACTTGGTGCAGATGCAACAGCTCGTGCAAACGGATCTGTTGGTGGTGAAATTACGAAACGTCTTGTATCATTAGCTGAGCAACAACTTGGCGGTGGCGTTACTCGTTAATTTTATATATGAAATGGATATAGAGGAGAGGCATGCCGTCTCTCCTTTCTCATACATTTTTTAATAAATAAGCTTAGTAGCGTTACAATTTTTTTCGATTTTATTTGTTTAACTTTTAGACTCTCGAGGTCTTAAATACATAATTAATTTTTGTGAAATAAAGGGATAAAAGATGAGAGGTTATATTTGATGCGAAAGGGGTAGAAAAAATGAAATATGAAGCGTTATTTACAGTTGAGATTTCTGTAGGAAGTGAAAGAGTAGCAAACCATAAAATAAAGGCTCATGATGTCGTTGATGTTGTTGAAAAGCTTGCTGAGAAGTACTTAAGTGACCATGAGGGGCATTCTCAAAATGAATAAAGGAGAATAGTAATATGACCTGTCATGATGTTAAGAACGAAACGAAAGAAAAAAAAGATTTAAAATGGTGGCAACTCGCACTTATTGGGATTGGTTGTACAATAGGGACCGGCTTCTTTTTAGGATCCAGTATAGGAATTAAAATAGGCGGTTCGTCAATTATTCTTATTCTTATTTTAACTGGATTTACTACTTATATTGTATTTGAAGCATTGGCAAAAATGGCTGTAGAAGATCCGCAAAAAGGATCTTTTCGCATTTACTCAAAAAAAGCTTTTGGAAATTGGGCAGGTTTTAGTCATGGATGGACATATTGGTGTTCTGAACTGCTTATTATGGGCAGCCAGTTAAGTGCGTTAGGAATCTTTTCACGCTACTGGTTTCCTAAAATACCCTTATGGATATTTGCTGCTATATATGGAGTAGCGGCTATATTAATTATTTTTATAGGGGTAAAGATATTCGAACGTTTAGAGAAATGGATGGCTATTATAAAAATCGCTGCTATTATGGGGTTTATTGTAATTGCTATTTTAGTTATTTTAGGATTTATAAAGGGTGGTTTATATAAAGCACAAATTCCGCGGAATTTTAAAGACTGGTTCCCAAATGGATTAAAAGGCACTTGGTCCTCTCTAATTTATGCATTTTATGCATTTGGAGGAATCGAAATTATGGGGTTAATGACAATAAGACTGAAAGACCCTAAAGATGCACAAAAATCAGGAAGAGTAATGTTAATGATTTTAACGATTATTTATGTAGTCTCTTTAGGGTTGGCAATTATGATGGTTCCATTAAACCAGTTTAATACGAAAGAAAGCCCTTTTGTAATAGCATTACAAGACTATAATTTGCCGTATGTGCCATTTATTTTAAATGTAGTATTAATTTTAGCGGGTTTTTCAACATTAGTTGGTTCATTATTTGCAGTGACAAGTGTACTAATGAACTTAGCTGAAGAGGGTGATGCACCTGCCATGTTTGCTAAAAAAAACAAAAAAAATATCTCTTTTCCAGCTCTAATTCTTATTATAATTGGACTTGGTGCTTCTATCCTTAGTGCTTTATTACTGCCCAAAAATATATATGAATATGTAACAACTGCAGCTGGATTAATGTTGTTATATACATGGAGTCTCATTCTTCTTTCATTTTGGAGATTAATGAATCCAAAAGGGTGGATGCAGATAAAAAGTATTATTGGTCTTATAATGATTGCACTAGCTGTTAGTGGGACATTATTGCAAAAAACAACGCGTTTTGGTTTCTTAGTGAGCTTGTTGTTTTTAGGAATAGTTATTATTGTTACTATAATTGTTCATTTTGTCTCAAGAAAAAGGAATACCGCTATATGAAGAATCGATCTTTACACAACATGAATAGTATGTGAAAACTAAATAATAGAAGCTATTGAAAAATGATTTGGTAAGTTTGAAAACCAAAATATAATCCATAAATAATAAGTGATATTCCAGATATTACTGTTATAAGAGACAATATACGCGTATTTAAAATTTTACGAAATATACTAGAAGTACTTGCCATCGTAATATCCCAAATAAAAATACCTAAAATAGTACCAAAGCTATATAACAAAAGCTGCTCTTTATTATAGGAAGAAGCGGCTTTTGCTAATATAGAGCCGAAAATTCCAAGCCAAAATAGAATTGTCAATGGATTCGATAAAGACATAAAAAAACCAGAAAAAAAGCTTTTAATAATTGAATCATCATTTCTAGTATTACTAATACTAATTTGATTCGCATTTTTTAAACTTTCAATGCCTGTATAGATTAAAACAAAAGCTCCGAAAGACCATAAGAAAAGTTTTATAATATCTTTTTCGAGGAAATGAATTACACCTAAATAAATAAGTGCCATGTAGATAACATCTGCAAGTAAGGCTCCTATGCCAAGAATCCAAGCGTGAAAAAACCCACTCCTAATACCTTTTTCTAGCTGCGCAGCATTTATAGGTCCCATTGGAGCAGATAATGATAAACCTAAGAAAACATAGCTTAAAAATATGCCCACGTATAATATGCTCCTCCCACTAAATTTGATCTATATTAAATCTATTCAGTGGTTAAAGTTTGTACAACTAAATAATAAAAAATGGAGTGAATTACTTATTTTTATGAAAGTATTTTATGATTCGAGAAAATGGACACTTGGATGGGACGGTTTCATCATCACGTAAAAAATATTGCTGCCATTCATAATTATCTTTTTCACCATAGTCTTTCAGAGAGGGATGAATAGGAGCTTTGTCATAAGCTGCTAGACGTTGACGTATTAAGTTTTTTAGTTTTCTACTACGTTTCTCAGAATTCATAACCCCCTGTAAAACCCATCTAGGTGTTAAAGCGAGCATCATACATGAAAAATGTCTACTTTGTCTATTGACATGGGCAGGTGTAGCGCAGTAAACGAAATATGATTCATTATGAAAGCAAAATTCCCAAGTATTCTCCATAGGGTCATTTGGAATGTACGTAGGCCATTCCATCTCGTCCAAACGACTAGTTGTATTAAGTAGAGACCAATAAATATGTTCAAAATCTTCAACTGTAGTTTCTCGCAGTAAATCTATTGGTGTATGAATAAAAACAATAAGTGAGGCGTATTGACCTGTGTCTCTAGAACATTCAGTATATTCTTTAAGTAATGCAGCAAAACCCTCGCTAGTATTTGTATCTCTAGGATCACCAATGAACCCGTACCTGAGGTGATTTGCTGTAAAGCCGTGTTGAGCCGGTATACAAGGAAACAGTTTATCTTTATCTGTCATTTTTAATTTAAAAGAACGGAAAGCTTCTTGTTGCCAATGTGGAAGGGTAATAATATTTTTTTGTAAAGAGTCTTTATCATAAAGTATAGTCATCTTTTTATCCCTCCTAAGTCATAATATATAGCCTATTAATTATTTAGGAATGGGTGACTAACACGACTAAAATAATTATTTTTCAATCTATAAAAATAAAAGGATTTAATGAAGAATCCCCTTCAATGTAGTTACTTTAATAGTTAATTTTTAATCATGTATAAATTTAAGTAGCTATAACATTTAAAAAATATATAAGGAATATATAGGTACAATGTTCAAATTTATATTTTCTAACTAATATGGTTTATAACGAAACAAGAAGGGATGTATTATGATGGGGATTTTTAAGGAAGAAAAAATTAAATTTATAGATTGTAAAGGCGAAGAAGTCATTTTGAAAATCAAAATTAAGGATATAAAAAAATAGGGAAGAGGAATTAAGGATACTTTATTGTGATTAACATAGAAGGATAATAAGCAATCATGAATTAGATTGAAATGAATTCATGTAGTATAGGCCCTTTTTGAATTTTTTTGCATAGTGTAGCATGAATGAATATTAAGGGGGAACGTCTATGTCTTATCCTAATCAGCTAGCTTGGCATGAAACATTGGAGTTACATGAATTAGTAGCATTTCAAACAAACGGTTTAATCAAATTAAAAAAATCAGTTAGGAATGTACCTGATCAAGCACTTCAATCGTTATATATTAAAGCTATAAATGCCATCCAAAACAATCTACAAGAGTTAGTACAATTTTATCCTTATGCTCCTGGATTTCAATCGCAGCATCGTGATGACACTGGATTTTACGCTGGAGATTTACTTGGATTAGCAAAGACATCTGTTCGAAACTATGCAATAGCTATTACCGAAACTGCAACGCCGCGACTTAGAGAAGTTTTAACCCGTCAAATAAATGGTGCTATACAATTACATGCACAGGTTTTTAACTTTATGTATGAACGTGGTTACTATCCAGCTTATGATTTAAAGCAACTATTAAAAAATGATGTTCAAAATGTGCAAAAGGCAATACAAATGCAATATTAAAATGAAGATTTGGAAATTATCATTAGAGAAAAACTATAGTTTATTTATAGAGGATCAAATAGTTAAGACTAAATGGTAATTTCCATTGTTAATAAATTGATTAAAAGCTAAAAATATAGATTCATTCTAAAATGTTAAAGAAATTATACTAGCGCTATTTTAGAATGGTGAACCACTTCAAGTTTTTTAGTGAGTTTTAATCAAATATTAAATACGCTTGAGAATGAGTATTTATATGATACATCTAATTGAATGTTATTTTCCTTTGGCACTAAGTATGTTTAGCACGTTTTTCTTTTGGGAAAAATAAGAATATACATTAGTGGAAAGGATAGGATTTAATGGTTACCAAAACCGATAATACAAGCTATTTAACCTCTTCTGTTTATTTGACCCGTAATCTATGGTCAGGTATCTTGTTTGGGCTAGGGTTAGTAGCTTTTATAGATGAAACTATTTTTCATCAACTGCTACATTGGCACCATTTCTATGATAAATCTACAACAGATATTGGACTCATTTCAGATGGTCTTTTTCATGCTTTTAGTTGGTTTGCAACGATTGGTTCTTTGTTTATGGTTGCTGATCTTCGCCGTAGAAATGCATTTTGGTTGAAAAGATGGTGGAGCGGATTAATGCTTGGTAGTGGTGGATTTCAATTATATGACGGTATAATTCAACATAAACTAATGAAAATACATCAGATTCGATACGTAGATAATGTTCTTATCTACGACGTAATATGGAATATAATTGCGACTGTAATGCTCTTAATTGGCATTCTGCTAGTTTTTCAGACAAGAACTGATGAAAGATTATTGAGAGGTAAAAGCTTAAATGAACAATAACCATCTTCATCATGAAATATGGAATGCACTGGATATTTTACTATTCGTATTCATTTTAATTATGTTAATAATTTATATAGTAGCCACGATTTTATCAAATCGCCATTACAAACGATGGCCGTTATATCGAAGTGTCTTCTGGATTTTAGGACTTATTTGTGTGGCAATAGCAGTTGTTGGGCCCTTAGCTCATCGTGCTCATAATGATTTCACAGTGCATATGCTTGTGCATTTACTCCTTGGGATGCTTGCTCCAATTTTTATAGCATTAGCCGCTCCAATGACTCTTTTTTTACGAACGCTCAATGTGAAAGCAGCACGACGTCTTTCAAGGATACTAAAGAGTAGGCCTCTACAACTTCTTACTCATCCAATTATCGCAACCTTGCTTAATTTAGGAGGACTATGGATTCTCTATACGACTAGCTTATACTCGATGATGCACGAAAGTATACTGCTTCATTTGTTCATACATTTCCACGTTTTTATTGCAGGATATTTGTTTACCACATCAATGATTTATGTTGATTTAATATCCCATAGGTATAGCTATATGTACCGATCAATTATTTTAATAATTGCATCAGCTGGTCATGGGATATTATCAAAATACATATATGCTCATCCGCCTGCTGGTGTAGTTACTGAACAAGCAGAAATTGGGGGCGTGCTGATGTATTATGGCGGGGATTTCGTTGATATTGTTCTTATTTTTATACTTTGTTTGCAATGGTCTAGGGGTAGCAGACAGAGAACAAAAGTTAATAATGTAGTAAGGTCATGGGATGTATCGGATTTTTTGAAACTAAAAACTTTGAAATGAAATTTAGTTAAACTGTATTATGGATTAAGTATGGTATGAACAAAATTTAAAAAAGTATGTTAAAAGTAAAAAGAGCAGTTATTTATTATGACTGCTCTTTTTTATGGTAAGAAGTACAACCTGGGTAAGAAGCAGGCTACACTACAGGTAGTGTTTGCGGAATATCGAGTTTTATTCAATAAGGATAGTTCCATTCTTAAAATAGAGAGGTCGCCTAAGGTTATTGTTTTCACATATTTTAACATTCTTTGACGTTTTGATTTTGTGATACATTTTAGTTTTTTGTTTAATTTATGTTTTTATCTACATATTTTCCATAATCAGGTGTAGCAATTTTATCAAATTCTTGAGCGAGTGTATTGAGGCTTGTTGATAGCAATTCACCCGACATCGGTATCCCATGTCCAGTAACAGCGGTTAGAGGCTTTAACTTCTTTAGCTTAATAACTGACTCTTTAGCGGCTTTCCAGTCTGTTGTTAAATAACGAGGCGGACCGCTTATTTCCTGTTCCTGAGTAATTACCTTATATAGATATTCCTGCTTCACCGTAACAAAAGCGTCCCCAGCAATTAATGTTCGGTCTTTTTCTCGGAATAATGAAATATGACCTGGAGTGTGTCCTGGTGTATGAATCCATCTAAACTCTGGCATATGGGGAACAGTTCCATCTGTAGGAAGTACTTTTATGCGACTTCCTAAATCAATCGGTTCGTTAGGGAACAGAGGGGACATTTTCGCTACCATACCACCTTCAACTGTTGGATCTGGTTCAGGATAGCTTTGTTGTCCGGTCAGGAAAGGCATCTCCATTTGATGGGCATAGACGGGAACACCCCAATACTTGATTAGTTCAATTATTCAACCAACATGATCAAAATGCCCGTGAGTTAAAATAATTGCTTTTGGGCGGCTGTTTGTACCAAATCGATTCTCAGCGACAGAGATAATTTCATTTGCACATTTAGGCATTCCAGCATCAACTAAAACAAAATCATTGGTCTCAGGATTTCCGACAAAGCATATATTGACGATTTGAATCGTGTAACAAAATAAATCAGGCAATACTTCGATGCCATGACCACTTTCAATTGAAGTTGCTGGAATAAACTTATAATCACTTCCATAATTCATCTCATTGTCCACTTTTTATCCCCCTTAATATATGTTAATACGACATTATAGTTCCCTAATTTCTCAAATCCATTTTGGAGGATTTGAGAAAAGAATGAGTGGGGGGGATTAAAAAAACAATAATTTACTCCTAGAATTAAGATGGAGACATATCAATTTATATAAAGTGCAAACAAAAAATATTGATTGTAAAGTCGTAGTTTCTACTATTATTTTGAGTTTAAGTGTATATCTTTTAAGAGGATATACCAAGTTCTTTTATTTTGATAATTACTTGAAACTTGAATAGGGAAAACATGATCAAGCCCCCATTCTAATTCGTTTATTTCATTTTCAAGTCCTGTTGGATAGAGTAAAAGAATCTTAAAATTATTTTTAACAATATTTGATAAAACGGTTTGTAATTCTAGTGCTTCAGTCAAGTTTCCGCCCCATCTAACAAATAAAATGGATTGTGAATGATGAATTTTTTCGTAAAAGTTATCAATTCTTCGATCTAATTTTTGTTTAAAATCATGGTATGTGATGAACCAATCTTCATTTGGAATAACAGGGAAATCATGATAAGATGTTACGTTATATTTTGTGTCTTTTATAATATGAGAAAAAACAGGTTGTATCACACCATCATTAAACACAATATTTTGTTCCTGCATTGCGTGCATGTTTTTTAAATCCATAAAGTCTATAAAATTATTTTTCAATAATGTGTTGATAGAAGAAAGATTCGGTGATTCAAACCAATCTAGAGGACCTGAATATTTCCGCAGCCTATATTTTTTCAGATGAATAGCGGTATAACAATTTTCCCCTAAACTAATAACATCATCATAAATTCCTTGAAGTTTTTTCATTTCTAATACAATCATCCTTTTTTTGGAAAATAGGAGAACTAATTCATTATAAATAATATATGTATGTATAAAACCTCCTGTGAAAAGGCTCACAGGAGGTTAAACTAAAGCGTATTTCGGGTTATATACTATTTGTCGAGGTAAGAATTGTGTGTGATAATTAATGGCGTTTTATAAAAAAGGGGAAAAACAGAAGTACATTGAAGTTAGTTGTGAATAAATTACAATTTAAAATTGAGCGGAAATAAGGAGCCCCAGTTACTTCATTATGCAACTGGGGCATTTTTTAATCTCTTCCTAACTTAATTATATCATGTAAATCAAGTTCGAAATAGACTGTTTCTTCTCATTTACTACTGTTACAATCAAGAACACATGAATAGTAAGGAGAGGTGCCAAATGAGTTCTTTCGTTCTCGGTTTTCAGGAAATAGAAAAAACGCAGCTTTTTCTCGTTGGTGGAAAAGGATTGAATTTAGGGGAGTTATCCAATATTCAAGGGATACAAGTGCCAGAAGGTTTTTGTGTTACAACGGTAGGGTATGAACAGGCCATCGGAAAAAATGAAGCATTTCAAACTTTGTTGAATCAATTAAAAATGCTAAAAATTGAGGAACGAGATCAAATTGGTGAAATTAGTAAGAAGATTAGAGAAGTCATTATGGCGGTGGAAATTCCAGTTGATGTAGTGGAATCAGTAGCTCATTATCTCTCGCACTTTGGCGATGAACATGGGTATGCAGTGCGTTCGAGTGCTACTGCTGAAGATTTACCGTATGCCTCGTTTGCTGGTCAACAAGATACGTATTTAAATATTATTGGAAAAGAAAACATTTTGCAGCATATTAAAAAATGCTGGGCTTCTTTATTTACAGATCGAGCGGTTATATACCGAATGCAAAACGGTTTTAATCATAATCAAGTTTCTATATGTGTTGTCATTCAAAAAATGGTTTTCCCTGTGGCTTCAGGGATTTTATTTACTGCGGATCCGATTACTTCGAATAGGAAGGTGTTGTCAATCGATGCCAGCTTTGGACTTGGCGAAGCGCTAGTATCTGGATTGGTTTCTGCAGATAATTATAAGGTAAAAGAAGACGAAATCGTCGAAAAGGTCATCGCAACGAAAAAATTAGCCATCTATGGACGAAAAGAAGGCGGAACAGAGAGAAAGAAAATTGCTCCTAATCAGCAAAAAGTTCAAACACTTACTGAACAACAAATTTTACAACTAGCACGCATTGGAAGACAAATCGAAGCTTATTTTGGTTGTCCGCAAGATATTGAATGGTGTTTAGTTGATGATACAATTTATATAGTCCAAAGCAGACCGATTACGACTTTATATCCAATTCCAGAAGTAAATGATGGGGAAAATCACGTTTATATATCAGTTGGTCACCAACAAATGATGACCGATGCGATGAAACCATTAGGTTTATCTTTTTTCCTGTTAACGACTAGTGCACCTATGTGTAAAGCCGGAGGAAGGCTATTTGTTGATGCTACGCAACAATTAGCTTTACCTGCTAGCAGAGCTTATTTAGTAAACACTTTAGGAAAATCGGATCCACTCGTAAGAGATGCATTAACGACTATAATCGAGCGAGATCATTTTATTAAATTATTACCGGATGAAGAAAAAGAAAAGAGTGCTAGTAAAAGTAAGCCACCAGTAAGTTCGCAACTAGAAATCGAAATTGATCCAGCAATCGTTACAGATTTAATAAAGAATAGTGAAGCATCAATCGAAGAGTTAAAACGAAACATGCAAACGAAATCAGGGGTGGATGTACTTGATTTTATTTTAGAAGACATTCAGCAATTAAAGAAAGTATTATTTAACCCGCAAAGTATAGCGATCATTATGGCAGGTATGAATGCTTCGGCTTGGATCAATGAAAAAATGGAGCAATGGCTAGGCGAAAAGAATGGAGCAGACGCGCTTTCTCAATCGGTACAAAATAATATTACGTCAGAAATGGGGCTAGCATTAATGGATGTTGCTGATGTGATTCGGCCGTATCCAGAAGTTATTGCGTATTTACAACATGTAGAAGAGGATAACTTTTTAGATGAACTTGTTCAGTATAACGGCGGAGAAAAAGTTCGGGATGCAATCGAGGCGTTTCTAAGCAAATATGGAATGAGATGCAGCGGAGAAATCGACATTACGAAAACGCGCTGGAGTGAAAAGCCAACAATCATTATCCCGATGATTTTAAATAATATAAGAGACTTTGAAGCTGGCGCTAGTAAGCGAAAGTTTGAAGAAGGACTGCAGGAAGCTTTGAAAAAAGAAGAAGAGTTAGTAGATCGATTACAAGACTTGCCGGATGGAAAACAAAAAGTAGAAGAAACGAAGCGAATGATTCGCAACATCCGTAATTGTATCGGTTATCGTGAATATCCAAAATACGGCATGATTAATCGTTATTTTATATATAAGCAGGCGTTATTGAAAGAAGCTGAGCAACTTGTGCAGAGCGGGGTCATTCATGAAGTCGATGATATATACTACTTAACCTTTGAAGAACTTCACGAAGTCGTCCGCACAAATAAACTAGATTACGAGCTTATTCATCAACAAAAAAATGAGTACAAATTATATGAAAAACTAACGCCGCCGCGAGTTATGACGTCTGATGGAGAAATCATTACAGGTAAATATAAACGAGAAAATCTCCCGGCCGAAGCAATTGTAGGTTTGCCTGTTTCTTCGGGAGTAATTGAGGGAAGAGCTCGCGTTATTTTAAATATGGAAGATGCGAATTTAGAAGATGAAGATATATTAGTTACGGCATTTACCGATCCTGGCTGGACACCGTTGTTTGTGTCTATAAAAGGATTGGTTACCGAAGTTGGCGGGCTTATGACGCACGGAGCAGTTATCGCACGTGAGTATGGATTACCAGCAGTCGTTGGAGTGGAAAATGCTACGAAACGAATAAAAGATGGGCAACGAATTCGGGTACACGGAACAGAAGGGTATATTGAAGTGTTGTAATTAAGTAAAAGAACATCCACTATTATAGTGGGTGTTCTTTTGTATACAGCTGGCTTATTTCTTTAAGCCAGCTGCATAAAAAGGTCCATGAACTGCAATAGTTGATAAAAAGCGAGCAATCTCCTCAGGTGTTTCTTTTTGTCCATTATTTAACCATTGCTGGATGACACCTATATGTGCAGATGCCATATAAGAAGTTAAGTATTCGCTTGGAACAAGTAAATTCTCCTTATTAATGAGAGGACCATTCGTATCTTCAAATAATGTTTTCCACATAAAGTCTTTCAGTTTTGTTTGGAAAGATAAATCTCCTTTCGGACTTAGTACAGCTCTCATAAAATCACTATTTTCATTTAGAAATTGAAGAATAGAAGTGATAAGTATAAATGGCATTGTTGGAGAAGGATTTGTTCCAAGGTCAGCAATAACTTCCGGGAATTTCTGTTTAGCAATGTTAGAAAACTCGTACATAATGTCTTCTTGGCATTTTGTCATTAAATCAAATTTATCTTGATAGTGCGCATAGAAAGTACCGCGATTAATGTTTGCTTTCGTTGTGATATCTTTCACTGTAATGGCGTCAAAACCCTTTTCTTCAATTAGCTCCACCAATGCATTTCGTATGGCAGTTTTCGTACGAACAACACGCAGATCTAAATTACTATCGCGCAAAGCATGTCCCTCCTTAATTTTACTCAACACATTTAGAAAATGTGTCTTATAACCGACACATTCACGATTTTTGATTATTGTATAAGGTTCAACTCGAACATATAATTCAAAATATAAATAAACAACACGTTGTTGATTATTATAAATCAAATTAAAGGAGGAGAAAAGAAGATGTTTAAAAATAAACTTTTATTGTTATCGCCAGTTATTGCACTACTTGTTGTTTTTATTTTTTCATTAACGTTATTTCCAACTGTTCAACCGCAGCCGAAAAACTTGCCAATTGCAATTGTAAATGAGGATCAAGGTGTAGAAATTCCAAATCAACCGAAAATGAATATGGGGCAAACAATTGTTGGTATGGTGAAAAAATCATCGGAATCAGATGGAGAACCTGCGGTAAAGTGGGTAGAAGTGAAGAATAAGGAAGCAGTTCAAAAAGGGTTAAATAATAAAGAGTATTATGCAGCGTTAGTCATTTCGAAAGAATTTAGTGCAAAACAAGCATCGTTACGCACACCACAGCCATCTTCACCTGAGATAGAAATATATATTAATCAAGGAATGAATACGGCGGCATCAACTATGGCAGGACAAATATTAAATGGCGTGGTTGATAATATGAACAATACTGTTCGTACACAAATATTAGAAGGGTTGAAAGCAAAAGGAGCTACTGTAACAACAGATCAAGCTGAGAAATTAGTAACACCTATTGTAAAGAACGTGAAAAATGTGAATGAGGTCGGCAAAAATAGTGCGAACGGTAATTCACCAATATCATTGTTCCAGCCGTTATGGATTGCAAGTTTAGCGAGCGCAGCGATTATTTTTATTGCGATTAGTAAAATACCGGTAAGTTCAAGAAAAGAAAACTTTATATTGAAAGTAAAACAAATCGTAACAGGAGCTATTGCGACACTTGTAATTGGGTTTGGTCTTACATGGATTGCAGATGGGATGGTAGGGTTAAATATTTCGAACTTCACGGATACAGCTCTATTCTTATCCATTACTTCTTTTAGTTTCTTCTTAATGATATCCGCGGTATTTTCATTAGTTGGGCTAAAAGGAATCGGTTTATTCGCTTTATTACTATTCTTCGGGGCGCCGTTATTATCATTAGCACCTGAGATGTTGTCTCCGTTTTATCAAGACTGGGTTTACCCATGGTTACCAATGAAATTTATGATTGAAGGCCTAAGAGAAATCTTCTTCTTCGGAAAAGGGTTAAGCTGGAATATCCCTGTTACTGTACTCGTTTGGATTGGTATAGTAGGTATGGTTACTATATTAGCAACTGCATTCAAACGTAGTGCAGTAAAAGGGTATAAAACAGAATTGAACGCTTAAAAACAAGCCGTTTCACTAATTAGTGAAACGGCTTGTTTTTGATTTTTTCTCAATGTAAATGCCTGATTGTTGAAAAGTGTAGTGTTTAGAATTAAGTCGAGATTTTTAGAGGTCGCGTACGTTCCAAACAATTTCACCACGTTCGTCATCCCACGTACTGTGATGCCGCTTAAATCCTATCTTTTCTAGTACCCGGAGGGAAGCGATATTCCAAGCGCCTACAGTCGACCAAAGTCTTTGGCGTCCAGTAGCAATCGCCGCGTCCAGCACAACAGATGCCGCCTCAGTCGCATAACCTTTACCATGAGCGCTGCGGAACAACTCGTATGCAATCTCTGGCTCTTCAAGTGTGGAACGTCCAATAATTAAGCCACAGTATCCGATGAAATCACCTTCATTGCGCCTTCGAATAGTGAGAAGGGAAATGCCATTTTCCTTTGTCTTCTTGCGCATCTCAATGAGCCGGTTACGAACGGAATCAACGGCTGGAATGTCCACACCACGTTCGCTAATTAATTTGCTCAGCCAAACGGAATCGGATTCCTCCCACATACTAAGCTCAAGTCTTTCGGTTTTCAGCTGGAAGGCCATAGGTTTAAATAAAGATGGCATAGTGGTACCTCCTAGTTATATGATTGGATTCATAATAGCTTCGCATCTCAACACCACATCTGGTTGGAAACCTGATTCATTCGCGAATTTTAAGCCACAGCGTACAAAAAAATAGTGATATTTTATCCGCTATTTGTCGTGTAGTAAATTCTCCACTGAATATAGTTTCACTTTATGAATAAGCAATTCCTTTGTAAAATAGACCCTTTTCTCAAACTTTACTTTCAATCTAAAGTCGTCCCGTTATATACACAGGCTCCTACTATTTCTAAATGCATAAAATGTTAAGCGAAAGTATGGAGGGATACGATGTATAATTCGAATTATTATGATTGGTATAGACAAAATGATAAGTTGATTAGTGATATTGAAAAAGCTATAAACGGAGAGTATAGCGCTATAAGCTGCTATGCAAAATTAGCGAATATGGCTCCAAATCAAGTAGAACAAAAACAAATTCTTGAAATTCGTAATGATGAAATAAAGCATTTCCACAACTTTGTACAAATTTATACGAACTTAACTGGTAGGCAGCCAAAACCACAAATTACTGAAGACTGCCCAAATACGTATTTACAAGGATTAGAGTTCGCTATACAAGATGAACAAAAAACAGTAGATTTTTATTTGGAAATTTCAGATGAGACATCGGATGTATATTTGAAAGAGTTGTTACGGAGAATAGCTGCGGATGAACAAAATCATGCAGTATGGTTTTTATATTACTTCGTGAAGTCGAAGTGAGCATTAAGAATGAATGATGTGGTGCATATATTAAAAAATATTTTAAAACGTAGTGCAACAATTGAATGAAATATTTAAATGTAAGCAGAAGGAAACCGTTTCGCTAGTAGTGGAGCGGTTTTTTTTGATGTACATATGTATCGACAAAATATAGTAATTACATTTCATATATAATGTATGAAACGAAAATGAATAAGTTAGGAGCAAGCATATGAAAAGAGGGATTACAGTAGATATTCTAGATGGATATGATAATTTACTTTGGAAAGTATTAAAGCCAATTGATATTACTGTATTTGATTGGCAAGTCATGGGAAGGGAGGAAGCTTATATAATAATAGGGAATGAATTAGGTCCAGAATTATTTTCAGAAGATAACGAGATCATGGAAGGATCAGAATTAAAAAAGCTAATAAAAGATAACATATATTATCTTTTATTTTTAGATCTAAAAGCATGTCCAAAAGGAGAGGTAATAGGAGAAATTGCAACATTTGAAGAATTTAAGGAGAGTAAGTGTGAAGTAGTCGTATTAGTAGCGGATGGCGAGTATATACAAATTTATGCGAAAAACCAAGAAGAGATTGAAATGATGTATGAAAACGCAGTGAATCAAGGATTTTATGTAGAATATATTACAGATGAAAATGATGGAAGGACTCGTTTGTCAGTATGGTAGCAATTTGAAAGGGGAACGGCAATATGGAGAGAAATATAAGTAAAGAATATGCAATTCGAATTGCTACTGAAAATGAAAGTGATAGTATTATCATTTTATTAAAAGAAGTAGCACAATGGCTACAATATAAAGAAGTGGATCAGTGGCAGTATCTTTTAGGAGAGGAAGCTACGGCTGGAATACTAGAATGTATAAGAGAAAAATATACATATGTTGTTCTGAAAGAAGATGAAATAGTTGGTACGGTTACAGTTTCTCCTAAACAAAATGAATGGGATGAGCGTATTTTTGGTAAGGAGGAAGTTTCTAATTCTTTATACATTCATCGATTTGCGGTGAAACGGAAGTATAAGGGAAATGGAATAGGAGAATGGATTTTACGGTGGGTAGAAGAGAATGTACAACATGACAAAGAGTATTTGAAGTTAGATTGCGTGGGGCATAATTGTACGTTGAATGATTTTTATAAGAAAAATAGTTTTGAATATGTTGGGAGTACGGATGGACTTAGTAAGTTTCAAAAGAAAAGGAGAATGTGAATGCATCCAATTAACGTAAGTTTAGTTGAAAAGTTAATACGACAACAGTTTCCTAAATGGGCCCATTTAGAAGTGAAACCTGTAAAGTTTAGTGGTCATGATAATAGAACATTTCATCTAGGGGATGAGATGAGTGTAAGATTGCCAAGTGACGCGGCATATGCACCGCAAGTAGAGAAAGAAAATAAGTGGTTACCACTATTAAGTAAGGGGCTTTCTTTACTGATTTCTACCCCACTTGCGAAAGGAAATCCGTCTGAAGCGTATCCATTGCCTTGGTCTATTAATAAGTGGATAGAGGGAGAAACAGTTACGAAACAAAACGTTCGTGATTTAAATGAATTTGCAGCGGACTTAGGGTCTTTTTTAGTAGAATTGCAATCTATAAATGCGAGTAACGGACCTTTAGCTGGAACACATAATTTTTACCGAGGCGGACTTATATCTGTATATGATGAAGAGGCGAGAGTTGCTATTGAAAATAATAAGGATGTTTTTGACGAGGCATTATTAAAGCACCTTTGGAATTTAGCACTTAGTTCAACATGGGATCGTAAGCCAGTTTGGATTCATGGAGATGTAGCACCAGGGAATTTACTCGTTAAAGATGGAAAACTTTGTGCTGTAATTGATTTTGGTATTTTAGGCGTAGGAGATCCTGCTTGTGATGCAGCGATGGCTTGGACGTTTTTTGATGAAAATAGTAGAAATATATTTAAAGAAGTATTACGCATGGATGAAGAAACGTGGAATAGAGCGAGAGGATGGGCACTTTGGAAGGCGTTAATTACATATGATGCGAATAGGGATAGTAATGAAAAAGTGGCAGAAGAATCGTATCGTATCATGCAAGTGATTGTGGATGATTATGAGAGGTAATAGAAAAGCCTATTTTAAAATAGGCTTTTTCATATAATTAAATAGTAGAAATAGAAAGAAGGAATATAACATGATTATACAGAAAATTTAGATAATAGGAGGTGTCGAATTTTGAGTGAAATTGAATTAAAGAGTAATGTAATTAAGACAGGGCGAGAGAAGGGGATTATTCTTCGGTTTATACTTGCTAGTCTCGTTGGAGTGTTTATGTTTTTCGTTCCTGTTACGATAAACGGTGCATCGTCTATTATGATTGATCATATCGTATCGTGGATTAGGGCTTCGGTTCCTGGCGTAGTACCTTATTATGCATTATTTGTTATGGCGATTGGTGCGATTTATCCATTTTATACGAAGAAATGGAATGCATCTATCGTAGACATTTGTTTTTCTATTTTAAAAGTAGTTGGCGTTGTTTTTGGCATATTATATTGTTTAAAAGTAGGACCAGCTTGGTTCTTTGCGCCAGATGTTGGACCGTTTTTGTATGAGAAGCTAGTCATATCAGTAAGTTTGCTCGTTCCAATTGGCTCGGCGTTTTTAGCGTTATTAGTCGGATATGGATTGCTTGAATTTATCGGTACATTTTGTCGTCCGATTATGAGGCCATTATGGAATACGCCGGGGAGATCGGCGATTGATGCAGTTGCGTCCTTCGTTGGAAGTTATTCTCTTGCCCTTCTTATTACGAACCGCGTGTATAAAGAAGGAAAGTATACGACAAAAGAAGCGGCGATTATCGCTACAGGATTTTCTACAGTATCCGCTACATTTATGATCATCATCGCAAAAACATTAGATATTATGTATTTATGGAATGTTTATTTTTGGACTACACTTGTTGTAACATTCATCGTGACTGCTATCACCGTAAGAATCCCGCCCCTTAGTAGAAAACCAGATACATATGTAACAGAAGAAGGGTTCCCAGAGCCTGTTTATAAAGAGAAAATGTTGGAACGTGCTTGGGAAGATGCGTTAGAAGTATCAAAATCTGCACCGAGCATTATGAAAAATATTGCAGTGAATTTAAAAGACGGATTTATTATGACGATGGGAATTTTACCATCTATTATGTCAGTAGGATTAATTGGTATCGTCTTAGCGAAGTTCACGCCAATATTTGATTGGATCAGTTATATTTTCTATCCGTTTACATGGCTATTACAATTACCGGAAGCAGACTTAGCTGCTAAAGCTGCATCAGTTGGTATTGCAGAAATGTTTTTACCGTCATTATTAGTAGTAAGTGCACCACTTGTGACAAAGTTTGTCATTGCAGTTGTTTCCGTATCATCTATACTGTTTTTCTCCGCTTCCATTCCTTGTATATTATCAACAGATATTCCGTTAAAAGTATCTGAACTTATTATTCTGTATGTGCAGAGAACGATTTTAACGTTGCTTATCATTACGCCGATTGCTTATTTGTTGCTTTGAACTATAATGTAAGTTCTAAATATATGGCGTTTACTAAATTGTGTAAATGAATATTTATCGTAAAATCGTAGGTAGCGCAAAATTATAAGTGCGATGCTTGAATAAAGGCATCGCATTTTTTATTTTTAGATGTACTATATGTTTATGGTATGAATTTATTTTTATGTATATATTAATAAAATGATTTTAATGATATGTTATAGTAACAACAAAGGGGGCTTAAAAATGGAAATTATTCACGAAAGAGCAAAGTTGCGGTTAATGGATAATACTGATGTCGAAACTTTGTTTTCGATTGTAGAAGGAAATCGGGATATTTGGGCGTATTTAATCTCTAAAATGGATAGTGTGCAAGATATGCAACAATACGTTCAAAAAGCGATAAAGGGTTACGGAAGAGGTACTCAAATACCTTTCATAGTCGTAGATCAACAGACGAATAAGATTGTAGGAAGTACACGTTTATATAATATTTCAGTAGAAGATAAGACGGTTGAATTAGGGCAAACGTGGTATCATCCGAGTGTGCAACGTACGAGTATAAATACAGAGTGTAAGTATATGCTTCTTCAGTATGCTTTTGAAAAATTGCATATGCTGAGAGTGCAAATTAAGACGGATGCAAGAAATGAAAAAGCACAACGAGCAATTGAAAGGTTAGGCGCAGTAAAAGAGGGTGTGCTTCGAAATGAAAGAAAATTACCGAATGGTTATGTGAGAGATGCGGTGGTGTACAGTATTATCTCGAGTGAATGGCCAGGCGTAAAAGAACAATTGTTAGAAAAATTAGAGTTGTATAAAGAAAAGTTATAATTCGTGTTTTGAAAGGTATATTGTTCGTGAGACATGAAAAATATACCTTTTTTCTTACAAAATGCTACTTTATTTTAATTCCTTTTGTTTCATCGTTCCCTTCTGAGAAAAAATTCGTTACAATGTAGTTGTATGGTAATAAACTTATGAATTTAAAAAATGTAATGAAAACCGCAAATGAAAATGAATTGATAATCCTCAATTTTAAATGAAAACCCTTTTATACATAAATAACAAGTAAAGTTCCTTCTTTTAAATAAACTCAAACAAAACGATTTGATATAAATGTTTTTTATAGAAGTATGGATGATGTACGGAGGCAATTACAAATGAAAGAAAATAAGAAGAGTAAGAAAAGACGAATCTTTCAAGTATTTTTACTAATGATTTGTTCTGCTATTTTATATGTAAGTTATGCAGCTTACGATATTTGGAGTTATCGTTTTAAAGCAAATGATGACGTGAAAACGGATGCTGGTATCGTACTAGGAGCAGCTTCATGGAACGGAAAACCATCTCCTGTATTTAAAGAAAGAATTAATCATGCGATTTCTTTATATAAGAACGGAAATATTAAAAAGATTATTTTTACAGGTGGTACAAAGTTCGAGGCAGAACTTGAGGAAGCACGTACTGCAAGAGTATATGCAATGAAACAAGGTGTAAAAGAGGAAGATATTTTAATTGAAACTAAATCCCTTTTCACTGAAGAAAATTTAAAAAATGCGAAGCAAGTTGGAATAGAGAACGGCATACAAACATACACGATTGTAAGTGATCCACTTCATATGAAACGCGCAATGAGAATCGCAAAACATATTAATATTGAAGCGTATGCTTCACCAACGCCGACATCAGCATATAAAACGTTAGATACAGAAATACCATTCTTCTTTAAAGAATTATTCTCGTATATTGGATATGTAACCTCTTTGCCGTTAAAAGCATTGAAGGGGGACTAATATAAGAAAAGGATCTATCCTTAAATAGGAACTTTTCTTATTAGTCAAAAACATTGTATTTTTATCGGAATAGTGAAACAATAGAGAGGTAGCTTCATATAATCATAATGACAAAATGAACGGTTTATGAATCGAGCATAAAGGAGATTATAGTATGGCACTCTCATTTGTTGAAACAGAAGAACAGTCTTTAATTATTGAGAAAATAAATAAATTGATTCCCAAGTTCATGGAAAGGGAGCATCAACTAAGTGAATTAGGATCATTTCCGTATGAAAATATAAATGATTTGAAAGATATCGGATATACGAAATTAACGTTACCGAAGGAATTTGGTGGTAGTGCGATTTCTTTATATGACTTCGTTTTATTTCAAGAAAAAATCGCGGAAGGCTGCGGAGCTACTGCATTATCGATTGGCTGGCATCTTGGCATTGTGAAAGAGCTAGTGGAAAATCGCTCTTGGAATGATGAGATGTTCAAATGGTTTTGCGAAGAAGTAAGCAATGGTGCGCTCTTTAACAGGGCAGCAACAGAACCGAAAACAGGGAGTCCGACGCGTGGCGGCAAACCAGAAACAATAGCGGTTCAACAAGGCGAGAAGTGGGTTATAAATGGAAGAAAAACTTTTACAACGATGGCGCCAGTACTTGATTATTTTATTATTTCAGCGAGTATTGAAGGCCAAGAAGATGTTGGTGAGTTTGTCATTCCAAGAAATACACTCGGTGTATCTATTGAAGAAACGTGGGATAGCGTTGCAATGAGAGGGACTGCTAGCCACGACCTTGTCTTACAAAATGTAGAGATAGAAAGCCGCTTTTTTACGGATGTGAAGGGCGGAAAAGTAAAACAAAAGGGTATTGGCTGGTTGCTACATATACCAGCATGTTATTTAGGAATTGCACAATCAGCAAGAAATTATGCAGTTCAATTTGCGGGATCATACAAGCCAAATAGTTTAAATCATTCTATTAGTTTATTGCCGAATGTTAGAAGATTAGTTGGAGAATTAGAACTTGAGCTTATGCAAGCTCGTGTCTTTTTATATCAAATTGCGAAAAAGTACGATGAGGCAGAAGATAAACTATCACTGCAAGAAGAATTAGCAGCCGTGAAATATGCTGTAACAAATGCGGCGATATCCATAGTGGATAAATCGATGCGCATCGTAGGAGCAAAAAGTTTATCAGAAAAAAATCCGCTCCATCGTTACTATTTAAACGTCAGAGCAGGACTGCATAATCCGCCGATGGATGATGCAACATTGTCTATGCTGGCAGATGCGGCGTTTCGGTCGTAGTTTTTAAAGCTTACATTTTATTGTTTATGGATAATATAGTTGTTTTGAAAGCACGGGTTTGATTAGTAATCAAACCCGTGCTTTTTATATGTATAAAGTACTTGGTTGAGATGTAAGTTTTTAATATAAATGATTATCATGGTGTTGTGATTGTTTCTTGTTGAAAAATTCTTATTGTAATGCCAGTTTGGAGGCTGTATAAACATTTTTTGTATTTAATCCCAAATTAAAGGTCTTTCCAAGTTAACCATTCGCAAATATTGTAAAAATTGACCCGCATGGACCGCATCATGATAGGCAATTCGTAATAGCATATCACCTAAATATCGTTGATAGCCAACATCACTTCTATCAATAAGTCTTGAATCTAGCTCGGCTATGCTTATTGATTGAACATATTCTATGAAGTCAGTAAAGTGTGATTGTGCCAATTCAATTTCTTTTTTTACACAAGTAATTGGCTCGTCATCATACGGGGTACGTATGTCGTTTATTGAACCGTTGTTTTTTATAATCATATGATAGTAAAAAGTTGAGCTCCATACGTGACGAATCATTTCACCAAAGGACATAGCCTCAGGATCAGGCTTCCAATTAAGAAAATTATCGGGAAGAGAATTCCATAATTTTTCTGAGCGCCTTCTCGTTTCTTTTAAATTTAATATACTAAGATCAATTGCATTCATAATACATTCTCCTTTACTATTAAACTTAAAATAATTGTATCAATTTAATAGTTAGGGTATCATCGAAATATGAATGTATATCCGAATATCTCATATATAGCTAAACTAATTGCTGAACCTACAAGAGCAATCATCTTAGATTGTCTAATGAATAATCAGGCACTACCTGCTAGTGAATTGGCTTATATGGCAAAAGTGTCACATCCAACAATTAGTTCGCATCTTTCTAAATTAGTAGAAGGGAATTTACTTACAGTTGAACAACATGGTAGACATCGTTACTATCGACTTGCTAATCAAGAAGTTGCAGAAGTGCTTGAAAAGTTAGGGACAATTGCACCAACAGTTCAAGTTCGCTCTTTAAAACAATCAAGCCAACTAAAACAAATTCGTTATGCTCGAACTTGTTATGATCATCTTGCAGGCAAACTCGGTGTAGAGATAACTGAAAAATTACTAGATAGGAAATTTATAATTTTAGAGGATGGAGAATACATTGTAACGGAACAAGGTAAGGAATGGTTTCTGAATTTTGGAATAAATGTTGATGAGGCAGATACAAAAAGGAGGGTATTTGCAAAACCTTGCCTTGATTGGAGTGAACGGCGTTACCATATTTCTGGTTGGTTAGGGTCTGCAATTGCAAAACTGCTCTTTGAACAGGGATGGATTACGAAAACGGATAAGAACCGAGCTGTCCATCTTACAAAGAAAGGTGTAAATTTATTGGAAGATCAATTAGGCATTGATATGAAAACTGAGGAAAGAAAAGCTTGAAATTAGAAAAGTCCGTCAAAATGAAGGGCTTTTTTCATTATGGTAGGAGTGTACATGAATAATAGGATGTTACCAATAATCGTTGCCAATAAAAAATCTTTCTTTTTATTCTTCTTTTTTAAGTTTTAAAGGAGAAAGCTAGGCTTCTTATTTTTACTAATGTTATAATAAGAAAAAAGCACGAAAAGAGGTCATCTCATGCTAGAGGTTATTGCAACATGTTTAGAAGATGTAAAACGAATTGAAAGCGCTGGCGGGAAGCGGATTGAATTAATTTCATCTTATACAGAAGGTGGTTTAACACCGAGTTATGCTTTTATAAAAAAAGCGGTAGAAGCGGTAAGTATACCAATTCATGTTATGATTCGTCCGCATGCGAAGTCTTTTACATATACGGAAGAAGAAATTGAAATGATGAAAGAAGATATTATAGTTGCGCAGAAGTTAGGAGCAGCTGGTGTAGTATTAGGCGTATTAAACGAACGAAATGAAGTGGATGAAGAGAAATTAGCGGACTTACTATCTGCTGTAGATGGAATAAATGTAACGTACCACCGTGCGATAGATGATATAGAAAATCCAGTAGAAGCAATGAACACTTTAAAGAAGTTTCATAAAGTGACTCACGTTCTAACTTCAGGTGGACAAGGAAATATAGTAGAGAATATTCCGGTGCTTACAGAAATGCAAAAGGTAAGCGATGGTCAAATTCAGCTTGTAGCTGGAGCTGGCGTGACGAAAGAAAATATAAAGCGATTGCTAGATAAAACTGGAATTTCGCAAGCTCATGTCGGTACAGCGGTAAGAGAAGGAAAATCATGTTTTTCTGAAATAGATCCTAATTTAGTACAAGAATTAGTTGAAATAATAAAATAAGTGCTTAAGAAAGAGGAGAAACGATGAAGGAAAATACGAAGAAAGAATTATTCTCTTGGGCTAAAACGATAGGTTTTACCCTTGTATTAATTGCTATTATTCGCGGTGTTTTATTTACACCTTCTTTAGTGCAAGGTGAATCAATGATGCCCACTTTAAAAAATAACGAACGAGTTCTAGTGAATAAGATTGGTTATAGTATAAGTGGATTAGATCGCTTTGATATTATCGTCTTCCACGGAAAAGAAGGATACGATTTAGTAAAACGAGTAATTGGTTTGCCAGGCGATACAGTTGAGTATAAAAATGATGTTTTATATGTAAACGGAAAAGCGATGGAAGAACCATATTTAAAAAAGTTTAAAGAAAAAGCAGTAGGCCGTGTATTAACTCCAGACTTTACGTTAGAACAAATCACTGGGAAAACGAAAGTGCCAGAAGGCCAAGTATTTGTTTTAGGGGATAATCGTGAAGTTTCTAAGGATGGTCGCATGTTTGGCTTTATTTCAGAAGATGAAATTGTCGGAAAAGGACAAGCTGTTTTCTGGCCGTTGGAACAAGTAAGAGCGTTATAAAGTGTGGTGAAGTATGGGAGAGATATTCTTCCATACTTTTTTATTTGCTTAAAATCTATTGATTGAATTGAAAGAATATTTTATAATTTTAAATTATATGTTTGTTTCGAAAAACGGAATTTAAGTTCCGTAATTCGGAACGAAAGGGAGATAGAATGAGTATAAATAAAACGGCAGTTAAGACAATGGATATTTTAGAGTTGTTTTATGCGCATGAAGAGTTAAGTTTAACTGAGATGGTTCAGCTTACAAATATGCCGAAAACATCTGTTTATCGTTTAATTGGCTCGTTAGAAGAGATGGAGTTTTTACAAAAAAACGAAAAGGGGAAATATCGTTTAGGGGTCGTATTTTTACGGTTCGGTCAACTTGTTTCACAACGATTATCAGTAAGGAATATAGCAATTCCTTATATGAAAGAACTTAGAGATAGTTTAGGACAGGCAGTTAATTTAATAATTCAAGATGGTAATGACGCAATTTATGTTGAAAAGATGGAAGGTGTTCAGCCAGTACGCGTGTATACGGCGGTTGGAAGAAGAGCACCGCTTTATGCTGGTGCATGTCCGAGAATTTTACTATCGTATTTTTCTGAGGACGAGAAACGGAGATACATAGAGGAAGTGGATTTAAAACAGTTTGCAGATGGAACAATTGTGGATAAGGAACAATTGCTAGAAGTGTTGCAAATGGCAAAAAAGGAAGGCTACACAATTAGTTATTCTGAGTTAGAAAATCATACAGCCGCAATAGCAGCGCCTATTTACGCAAGTGATGGAACGGTTGTAGCAGGTATGAGTATTTCGGGATTAGCAATTGAGTACAGCGAAAGTAACATTTCATATTTTATCGCTAAGGTGAAAGAAACAGCACATCGCATTTCGAAAGAACTCGGCTTTTTGGCATAGAAAGAGGGAGTAGGATGAAATTTTCTGCGTTAGGGGATCAAGCAATTATTGTTACATTTGGTGAAGAAATTAAGATGGATATATATGAGAAAGTACAGCGGTTATTTCAAGCACTGCAGCAACATCCGTTTGCAGGAATGATTGAGTGCGTTCCGTCGTTTACTTCATTAGCTGTTTACTACAATGTATACGAAGTATGGAAGAGAAATGAGAGAAGTGAAAGGTCATATGATTACGTTCGCCAGTATATAAAGGAGCTGTGTGATTCTTATAAAGAAGAAGTAAAACAGGATGTGAAACATATTTCTATACCAGTGTGCTACGGGGGAGAATATGGACCTGATTTAGAAGAGGTTGCACATTATAAAGGTTTACAAGTAGAAGATGTGATTCGAATACATAGTGAAACTACATATTTTGTATATATGTTAGGTTTTACACCAGGGTTCCCGTATTTAGGAGGACTATCAAAAGAATTAGAAACACCTAGAAAAGAAATACCGCGGTTACAAATCTCACCTGGTTCGGTAGGAATCGGCGGAAATCAAACAGGTATTTATCCACTTGAAACACCGGGCGGATGGAATATTATTGGTCGAACACCAATCTCCTTATTTAATCCGGAAGAAGAAACACCAACCTTTATTCAAAGCGGTATGTATTTACGATTTATCCCAATAACGAAGGAAGAGTACGTATCACTTGAGGGGGCTAAAGAATGGATGTAGAGGTTTTGCATGCAGGAATGTTTACAACAGTCCAAGATTTAGGGCGATCTCATTATCAACAATACGGTGTACCAGTTGGCGGGACTATGGATCAAAGTGCACTTCGGATGATCAATATGTTAGTTGGTAATGAGGAGAATGAAGCGGGACTCGAAATGACGATTATGGGACCTAAATTGTTAATAAAGAAAACGACTTTACTTGCGATTGGCGGAGCAGATATGGAACCGTTATTGAATGGAGAACGTATCCCGTTATGGCGTCCCATTTTAGCGGAAGAAGGTAGTATGCTTTGTTTTGGAAAAGTGAAAAGTGGTTGCAGAGCGTATGTAACTTTTGCGGGTGGTATACATATTGAGCGTACAATGGGAAGCAAAAGTACGTACATACTTGCTGCGATTGGTGGTATAGAAGGAAGAATGCTGAAAAAGGGTGACTACTTCCAAATTGGTGCACAACCAGAAATGGCGAATCGTTTCATTCAAGACTTACAAAAAGATGAGTGTATAAAAACGAAGTGGGCAATTAGCAACAGCGTACTACCAAAGTATAAGAAACATCCTAAGCTTCGTGTCATAGCTGACTTTGAATATAATCAATTTACAGAAGAAAGTAGAAAGGCATTTTTTACGAAAGAGTATAAGGTATCTAATTATGCTGACCGTATGGGCTATAGGGTTGAGGGAGAAGTTTTAAATAGGATTGAAGAAAAAGAGATTTTATCGAGTCCTGTTACATTTGGAACCATTCAAGTTCCTAATGGTGGACAGCCGATTATATTAATGGCAGATAGGCAAACGACAGGTGGCTATCCGAGAATGGGAAATATCATTTCAGTAGATTTACCTCTTCTTGCCCAGCTAAAGCCGGGGGACTATGTTTCTTTTGAGAAAATTACGCTTGAAGAAGCGGAACAATTGTACATAGAACAAGAAGTAAATATGAATCTATTAAAGAAATTCATCGCTTTACGAAGCTGAAATTAGGAGGAATACATTATGACTACAATCGATTTAAACTGTGATTTAGGAGAAAGTTTTGGCGCTTATAAAATGGGGAATGATGATGAAATTCTTCCGTTCGTTTCCTCTATAAACGTTGCTTGCGGTTTTCATGCGGGTGATCCGTCTATTATGCGTCAAACTGTTGAAAAAGCTTTGGAGCATAACGTAGCAGTAGGGGCGCATCCTGGATTTCCTGATTTAATTGGATTTGGTAGAAGAAACATGAATGTTTCAGCAAGTGAAGTATACGATTATGTTTTATATCAAACAGGCGCATTAGACGCATTTGTGAAAGCGGCAGGCGGGAAAATGCAGCATGTAAAGCCGCACGGTGCCTTATATAATATGGCGGCGTCTAATCCGGAAATTGCAGATGCAATTGCAAAGGCAATTTATCATATAAATCCAAGTCTATTACTTTATGGATTAGCAAATAGCGAGGCGTTTATACAGGCTGCAGAAAAATACAAAGTAACTCTTGTACAAGAGGCTTTTGCGGATCGTACATATAAGCAAGATGGTACATTAACGAGCCGTACAGAAGAAAATGCGCTTATAAAAGATGAAGACGAAGCGATAAAGCAAGTACTTCAAATGGTGAAAGAAGGCCATGTAAATGCGGTCAATGGAGAGAAAGTAGCAGTTCAGGCGCAAACAATTTGTTTACACGGTGATGGGGAAAAAGCAGTGCAATTTGCAGAAAGAATATACAGAACATTCAAACTTAATGATATTTCTATTTGTGCACCGAAATAAAAAATAGGGGGAAGTGCTGGGATGATTAAATTAATCGGAATACTACTTGTTGCAGTGGGCTTTTTATTTAGACTAAATACACTTTTAGTAGTTATGGTTGCAGGTATTGTTACTGGTATGGTTTCAGGATTAAGTTTTTATGATGTGATCAGCATGTTCGGTAAATTTTTCATAGAAAATAGATATATGTCTATGCCAATTATATTAACTTTACCGGTAATCGGAATTTTAGAGCGTTACGGTTTAAAAGAAAGAGCAGAAGCACTTATAACGAAATCAAAAGGAGCAACAACTGGAAGAGTATTAATGTCATATTTTACGATAAGAGAATCATCAGCAGCACTAGGGCTTAATATTGGTGGGCATGCGCAAACAGTAAGGCCGCTCGTTGCACCGATGGCAGAAGGGGCCGCGCAAGGTAAATACGGTAAACTTCCTGAAAAATTAAGAGAAAAGATTAAAGCAAACGCAGCAGCTGCTGAAAATACAGCTTGGTTTTTCGGAGAAGATATTTTCATCGCAACTGGAGCTATTTTATTAATGAAAGGATTCTTCGATTCAGTAGGTATGCATGTCGGAGTATGGGATATGGCACTTTGGGGCATTCCGACAGCAATATCTGCACTTATTGTAAGCTGGATTAGATTTAGAAGGTTTGATAAATATATAGAGAAAACAATGAAGGCAGAAGGAAAAGAAGAGAAGGAGGCAATTTAATATGAACATCATCACAATGGATACAATCTATTATGTATTAGGGATAATCGTTGCTTTTATCGCTGTTCGTATCGCATTCGATCGTGAACATCCAAACAGATTCGGTTCTAGTTTATTTTGGGCATTGTTTGCAGTTACATTTTTATTCGGAAATGTAATTCCTTCGTTTTACGTTGGCTGTATAGTGCTCGCTATGGTCGTTTTAGCTTCACTAAATAAAGTAACAAAATCAGAGGAAAAAGAAGTTCCAGTACAAGAACGTGTGAAACATGCTGAGAAATTAAAAAATAAAATTTTTATGCCTGCACTATTAATTCCTATTTTTACAATTATCGGTACGTTGACGTTAGGGAAAATTAAATGGGGAAATGTCTCTCTTGTTGATCCAGATAAAGTAACATTAGTTGCATTAGCGCTTGGTGCATTACTCGCATTCGTTGCGGCGATGCGTATTACAAAATCAAAAATAACAACGCCTGTACAAGAAGGAAGCAGACTATTACAAGCTGTCGGCTGGGCTGTTATTTTGCCACAAATGTTAGCAGCACTTGGCGGTATATTCGCGAAGTCTGGCGTTGGACAAGTTGTTTCAGACTTAGTTGGACAAGTGCTACCGACAGAGTATCCGTTCGTTGCTGTTATGGCGTACTGTTTAGGCATGATGCTATTTACAGTCGTAATGGGAAATGCATTCGCAGCGTTTGCTGTTATTACTGGCGGAATTGGCTTACCTTTAATAGTTCAAATGCACGGCGGAAACCCAGCAATTATGGCAGCACTCGGTATGTTTGCTGGATATTGCGGAACGCTGCTTACTCCAATGGCAGCAAACTTTAATATCGTACCTGCGATGCTTTTAGAGCTAAAGGATAAAAATGCGGTTATTAAAGCACAAGTACCAATTGCTCTTTCAATTTTTATCATAAATATGTTTATTATGTACGGCCTTGTATATCGTTTCTAATTAGGAGGATAAAACTATGAAAACAGTATTATTAACAGGGTTTGATCCGTTTGGCGGAGAAAATATCAATCCAGCTTGGGAAGTAGCAAAAGGTTTGCATGAAAAAACAATTGGAGAATACAAGATAATAAGCAAACAAGTACCAACTGTATTTCATAAATCAATAAGCATATTAAAAGAGTATATAGAAGAACTAGCGCCGGAAATTATTATATGTATCGGACAAGCTGGGGGCAGACCAGATATTACGATAGAACGTGTCGCAATTAATATTGATGATGCAAGAATTGCTGATAATGAAGGGAATCAGCCGGTAGATGTACCAGTTGTAGAAGAAGGAGTGATTGCATATTGGTCTACACTTCCGATGAAAGCAATCGTAAAAAAACTTCGCGAAGAGGGCATACCGTCATCTGTTTCACAGACGGCAGGCACATTCGTTTGTAATCACTTATTCTATGGACTTATGCATGAACTAGAGAAACATGATAAGAAAATAAAAGGTGGATTCATTCACATTCCGTTCTTACCGGAACAAGCGAGTAATTATCCAGGGCAACCGAGTATGTCACTTTCTACTATTCGTAAGGGGATAGAATTGGCAATCGAAGTAACGACGACAGTTGAAGTAGATATTGTAGAGGTTGGGGGCGCAACGCATTAAGTAAAATGAATTGTACAACACCTCCTGTAAACAACTGGTATAATAAGAATAGGAAAATACATAGAGGTGATTTTTGTGCAACAATTTGAAGAAGTACGTTCAATTTTAGAAAAAGCGAAGAAAATTACAGTATTAACAGGCGCTGGTGCAAGTACGGAAAGTGGTATTCCAGATTTTCGTTCAGCAAATGGGTTGTATGCTGATGCGAATGTGGAGATGTACTTATCAAGAGGGTACTATAACCGGAGTCCGAAAGAGTTTTGGAAGCATTATAAAGAAATCTTTCAAATTAATACGTTCCATCAATATAAACCAAATCGTGGCCATCGCTTTTTAGCTGAGCTAGAAGAACAAGGGAAAGATATTACGATTTTAACGCAAAATATTGACGGTTTACATCAATTAGGTGGCAGTAAGCATGTCATCGATTTACATGGAACACTTCAAACAGCACATTGTCCAAAATGTAAATCAGGCTATGATTTACAGTATATGATTAATCATGAAGTGCCGCGCTGTCAGAAGTGTAATTTCATTTTAAATCCAGACGTTGTTTTATACGGAGATACATTGCCGCAATATCAAAATGCAATCAAACGTTTATATGAAACAGATGTCCTTATCGTTATGGGAACGTCACTAAAAGTACAGCCTGTCGCTTCATTCCCGCAAATTGCAAAGAGGGAAGTAGGAGCAACAACTATTTTAGTAAATGAAGAGTTAACAGGACAGGAATATAACTTTGATTTTGTTTTTCAAAATAAGATTGGTGAGTTTGTTGAAGGGTTATCGTCGGTTAAATAAGTTATTATTTTTATGAAAAACTGAGGTGTATAGAGAACACCTCAGTTTTTTGTTTGAATAAAATTCATGTTATGACGTATGAAGGGGAATGGTAATAAATAGGTTATAAAATTAAAAAACTGAAAATTAAATCTTTTATTTCTTTAGTAATTAATATAAAATTCTATATATATCATATAAATAAATTTGATACATAATGATTTTGCGTAGAAATGTTAATAGAATGAAGCGAGGGAGCGAAATGAGACAGAAAAAGGAGCAGAAAAAACAATCGAAAAAGAAAAAGACTCATATTCCATTTCGGTTAAATGTACTATTTTTTATTGTCTTTCTTTTATTTTCAGCTATTATAATTCAATTAGGTAAAGTACAAATCATTGATGGAGAAACGTATAGAAATGAAGTAAATAAAAAGGAAGATGTAACGGTAAGTACTCCCGTTCCTAGAGGGAAAATGTTTGATCGACAAGGTCACGTTATTGTAAATAATAAACCATTACGAACCGTTACATATACGAAAATGAGAGGAGTGGACTCGAAAGAAGTTTTACAAGTAGCAAGAGATTTAGCTAAGCTAATTGAAATGTCGCAAGAGGACATGGATAAGTTAACAGAGACAGATAAAAAAGATTTTTGGATGCAGTTAAATGAAAAGCGGGCAGCAGCGAAAGTAACGAAAGAAGATGAGAGTAAATTTAGAAAGCAAGAAATAGAAGGAAAAGAGTTAGATAAAAAAGTAGAAGAACTGCGCCGGGAAAGAATTACACAAGAAGAATTAAATGAGCTTTCAAAGGAAGATATAGAAGTATTAGTAATTAAAAGCAAAATGAATGCGGGATATAAAATGACTCCGCAAATCGTTAAAAAAGACGTAAGTGAAAATGAATATGCTGTCGTTAGTGAAAGGTTGGCAAGTTTACCGGGAGTGGATACAACAGTAGATTGGGAACGTGAATACCCAAATGATAAAATACTGCGCTCTATACTAGGTAGCGTTTCTAATGAAAATGAAGGGTTGCCAAGAGAACAATTAGATTATTATTTAGTTCGTGATTATAATCGAAACGACCGTATTGGTAAAAGTTACATCGAAAAACAATACGAAGATGCACTACATGGAACGAAAGAACAGTCTAAAAATATTATGGATAAAGCAGGGAAGATTGTTCGAACAGAAAAAGTGACTGAAGGAAAAAGTGGAAATAACTTGATGTTAACAGTCGATATGGATTTACAGAAAAGAGTAGAGGGAAGCCTTGAAAAGAATTTACGAGCCTTTCATGCTGCAGAGCCGATGATGGATCGTGCGTTCGTAGTAATGATGAATCCGAAAAACGGTCAAATTTTATCAATGGCAGGAAAGAAAATTGTAAATAAAGATGGCGGTATGCAAATAGAAGATTATGCATTAGGAACGATGACAAGTTCTTATGAGTTAGGGTCAACTGTAAAAGGGGCTACTTTATTAACTGGATATCAAACAGAAGCGATTAAGCCGTATACACACTTCTTTGATGCGCCAATGTATTTTAAAGGAAGTTCTAAGCCGAAGAAATCGTGGAAAGAATTTGGGGATATTGATGATTTAAGAGCTTTGCAAGTGTCATCGAACGTTTATATGTTTAATACAGCTTTAAAAATGGCAGGCATTAATTATGTTCCAAACAATCCATTAGATATTAAACAAGAAACATTTAATAAAATGCGCTACTATTTTAGACAATTTGGCCTAGGTGTTTCGACTGGTATTGACCTGCCAAATGAATCGATCGGTCAAATAGGTAGAACTGATAACATACCCGGATTTTTACTTGATTACGCGATTGGACAGTATGATACATATACGCCGCTTCAGCTTGCGCAATATATTTCAACCATTGCAAATGGCGGTTACCGAATGAAACCACAAATTGTACAAGAAGTTAGAGAGCAACCGAATAGACCAGAGGATGCAGGAAAAGTCGTTCGGTCGATTGAACCAGTTGTATTAAATAGAGTGGATATGGAAACTTCGTACATTAATCATGTAAAAGAAGGATTTAGAAGAGTTTTTCAAGAAGCTGACGGAACCGGAACCGGAACATTTAAAGGTCTACCATATAAACCAGCGGGAAAAACAGGAACAGCTGAGACAGTATATGGTGGAGAAAGTGATATTGGAAGAGATGAGAACAACAACCGAAAAAAATGTTATAATTTAACTCTTGCCGGTTATGCACCATATGATGCGGATCCGGAAGTAGCTTTTTCAGTTGTTGTACCATGGGTGAATGATGATAAATCAGGAATTAATTCTGCGATTGGTAAAGAGATTTTGGATGCGTATTTTGAATTAAAAACAAATAGATCAAATACAAATTCAATTCCAGTAGAACAACCGAACAAGGCACAGTAAAAATAGTATCACTGCATGGAAACATATTGTGCAGTGATATATTTTTTGAGTTAAAAAGCGCTTTATAAGGTGGGAATGGATATGAAAAAGGAGATTAAGAGAGGCTGGGGAAAGTACATACTATTTATAGTGGTGATAGTCATAGGCTACCATTCTTTTACTTTATGTAAGGTGGAAGGGGAATCGATGCAGCCGACTTTATATGAAGAAGACTACGTATTTGTAAATAAAGCGGTAGTACGTCTTTCTAATTTACAACACGGAGAAATTGTCATTATAAAAGAAGAGGATGAATCGAAATATTATGTGAAACGTGTAATAGGGCTTCCTGGTGATGTAATTAACATAACGAACGGAAAGGTATATGTGAACGATAAAAAGCAAGAAGAACCATATACGAACAAAGATTTATTTAACAACACACAAGTGTTTTATAACTTTCAAAAGACAAAAATTCCGCCAAATAAGTTATTTGTAATGGGAGATAACCGCGAAGTAAGTAGAGATAGTCGCAATGGCTTAGGATATATTAAAGAAGATAACATAATTGGCAAGGTGGAATTTGTATATTATCCTTTTTCAAAAATGAAAATGATAGAATAAGTGGGGGATGAGCAAAACCCCACTTATTAAAGTTTCACTTTATTTTCTTTAAAAAACCTTTTGGATTAAATGATATGAAAAATTTATGTTTAGACTCGTCGATTATGAAGTTATTGTTTTTAGTTAAAAACTCTTCCACAGCTTCCATTGGGCCAGGACCCCAATCGGGAAGAAGCGGATTTCCGTTAATGGAGGTATCTTCTACAATTATATAACTGCCAGTAGTGACGATAGATTTATATAGCAAGAGTTCTTTGGAAACATGCTCTTTACTATGATCAGAATCTAAAATAACTAAAATCACATCATCAGGTTTGCGCATACTTACTATTGTTTGGATGGCCTGCACAGAAACAGAAGATGCTGTTAAATACGTAATCCGATTATGTGATGGCCGATTTGGCTGCGGAGTTATATCGATAGTAAGTACGTGACCTTTTCCAATTAAATCTAACATAGAAGCTAAATACAGTGCACTACCACCGTGAAAAGTCCCGCATTCAATAATTAAATCGGGCTTTAATTCATAAATGATTTCTTGATACAAAAAGAGATCAGAGGGAAGTTTACAGATTGGAACTCCAAACCAATGTGTATCTTTTAACCACACAAGGCTGTCGTAATATTGTTTTAGAAATTCATTGCTTATAGTATCGATTTTAAATTCTCCTTTCTAAAAAGGCTTCTCTCGTTTGACGTAAAGTGTTTACGCATGAAAGTTGTACTATATATTATGTAGTAAGGAATTGTAAGGCGAGTGTTTTTACTTAAAAATAAGCCAAATAACTCATGTGGAAAATGAAAGGAAATGATCGTATGTACAAATACACAATTTGCTTTATTAGAAAAAGCGATAAAATACTGCTATTAAATAGAAATAAAAAGCCGAATATGGGGATGTGGAATGGTGTTGGAGGAAAAATAGAAGAGAATGAAACGCCATACGAAGGAATAATTAGAGAAACGTTTGAGGAAACGGGCATAGAACTTTCAAGTGTAACGTATAAAGGGACTGTTGGTTTTAAAGGTAAAGATGAGCCCCAGGCTAGTGAAGGAATGTATGTGTTCGTTGCTGATTTGCCAGATGGAATGCAAATGAATACACCATTACGTACGGCTGAAGGCTTATTAGAATGGAAAGAAATTGATTGGATATTAGATGGTGATAATAGAGGAGTAGTTAGCAATTTACCAAAATACTTACCGACAGTATTAACAGAAGAAAATAAGTTAAAACATATATTCACGTACGATAACCGGAATATTATTAATTACACAACTGCATGTTTGAAAGAAGATGATGCGAACAAGCGATATGAAAAACAACTTGTTTCTCAATAGAAGAGGAAAGTGAAAAATCACGTTTTTGCTCTCGTTATATATGCGAGGTGATTATAAGTTTCAGAAATACAATTCATTGGTCATAATTGTAATATGTATGATATAACTTTTCTTATGGTGAAAGAGTAGAGAACATACGTAAACGGAACAAAAAAGGAGGTGGCTTTGCCACCTCTTTTCCGTTAGTCACGAATCGCCTTAATCATAAATCGATGTTGCTTCACATCAAAATATCCTTTTTGCAAGATAATCTCATGTATACGATATAACTCCTCATAATACCTTTCGACAGTGAAATCAGGAATTTGCCACGGAATTGCTTTTAAATAATAGACGATAGCGCCAATATCATAAAAGCGTTGGAAAGGGAATTCTTCTTTTGTTTCTAAGATAGTAAATCCGTTTTCCTGTAGTTCATTACATGCCGCTTCAAGCGACCAACTTGCAAATTCACTATTTAGTGGTGTGTTAAATTGGTCATTAAGTTCCGCGCAATCAAGACCGCCAACTTGTTGTGTAAGAAATGTTCCATTTGGAGAAAGGATTCTTTTTACTTCAGAAGCAGCATATGATTCATGTTGGTTTAGGATTAGATTAAACTGACCATCTTGAAATGGCAATGCAGTATCATCGTTCACCTCTACAACAGTAACCCCTAAAGGCTCTAATTTCTTTCGAGCAATTGGCACGTTTGGAGCGTAGCCCTCAGTAGCATAAATAGTTGACGGGAACGGTTGTAACATAGATAAAAACTCTCCGCCGCCAGTACCCATATCGAGCATTGATTCTGCATGTTGCATAAGCTGAAAAGCAGTACTGCCGTACGACCACGATAAAGGCTCACTCTTCATTCGACCCGTTTCTGAAATGAAAGAAAAATCCCAGCCGCTAAAATGTGTATTTGCACGTTCTAATAAAGTTAAAAATAATGGATCACGTTTCATAATTATGTCCTCCTATTTCGTAAATGAATGATATGATGAGAAAAGAAAAAGGGAGGACCTCTTATGAAAGAGAGGCAGTTTTACGTTTCGTGTTCGAATAGATTCATATAGATTCGCTCCTTGTGAGAATGGTTATTTATATATTCGGCATTATAGAGTGAAAATCCTTTGAACTTACATGGGAAGGTGTTGTTTAATGAAGAACTGGATGGAGTTTACAGACAAAGAGGATGATCGAATTTGGAACAAGTTATATAGTGAACTTGAGTTTTCGCCAAGTGTTTCTACATTTCCATCATTTAAGGTGCCAAGTCCTTTTATTACATATAATATTTCTCATTACTTTGGAGAATCGGTAGATTTAGATGTGTATGACGATTTGGAAGATAAAGCGTTACAAGTGTTTAAGGAAAATACAGCATCGAATGAATATATAATGGCACTAGATTGGCAACATGAGTGTTATTGGGTGAATCCTCACTTAGAGTTTGAAAGAAATGAATTTGATGAGTGGATTATACCAATATTTCCGAATGGAGATTACTACTTTTTTATTCAGAAGGACTTTAAGTGGGGTTATTTAGGTCATCCTTGGGAGAAGAGTATAACGATATTTGGAAAAGGACTAATAGAAAGTTTTGAACGAAATAAGCCGGAAATGTTTCAAAATATTTTAAGGCAAGGATAATGTTTGAAAGAAAAAAAGCCCTTTTGCTTCATTTTTGAAGTAGAAGGGTTTTTATTTAAATTACTAAAAACAAAAATCTTTTGGTAAAGTACCATTTTTAATCATCGTTCTTAACCCATGTTTTATAATCCAAAGGTTAACAGGATGCTGTTTATCGCGTAATAGTTGTAACCATTGGAAAACGAGTTCTTTATCTTTTTTCGTAATATCGTTAATATGATTGGCTACAGATTTTTGAACATATTTAGAAGGGTCATTCATTAATGGTTCAAGAAGTTGTAAATTGTACTTAAAATCACCTTTTAGAGCTCCTATTTTTTTAGCCCAAGGAAGCCTTGGTCTTGTACCTTCAGAAACTAATCTCCTAATGTGGCTGTTTTCGTCATGAATCCACTGTTGTAATATGTTTAGTGTATCTTCATGGTATGTTTCAAGAAAGGGCCGAATGGCATATTCAGCAGTATTCCTTTTCGTTATTTCATACATTGCATTAAACGAGATTTTAAAATCGTTAAGCCCATATTTTTCAACGTATTTTGCAACAGGCATGTACATATATCCATTTGTAAATGTGCCTACTTCTGTTGTATTTTCTGGTCCTAATGTTTTCAGTAATATATGTATTGCGGCATTAAAATCTTTTTGTAAAGCATTGTGTAATTCATCTGCAATTACTTCAATACGCTGTTTTAACTCTAAATTTTCAACTTTACAAGCTACAGAATCTACAAAGATGCTTTTAGAGAAACAAGGATCGTGTTTACAAATAGAATCAGCTATTTTTTCTGCTAATTCTTCATTAAATAAAAATTTTAACGGAACATATTTACCCATTTTTTCACCTCGGTGGTCAAATGAAAACAATTTTTATTTTTTAATCGACAATCCATAAACCAAAGTCTCACTCGGAGTCGTAATACTAAAACCTGTCGTCTTATAATCAAGTTTCACCGTATCACCAGTGTAGTCTTTCGTGAATGAATCCATTTGTACGATAAGCTCTGCATCTTCATATACAACATCATCTGCGTTATATGTATCCCAAATTAAATCGACATCAACGAAAATACTACAAGAGTTCGTCATTGTTCCTCTAATGCGAACGATCTTTTTATCTTCAAGTTCTAATCTATGTATAGCTGCTTTCGCTTCATCAGTAATGCGAATGTTCATTGTATCCCAACCTTTATTTATATTTCCTTTATTATTGCAAAAACAGGAGCAATAGGGAAGTAAAGAGGTTTGCAACAAAAAACGAGCAAACAAATTTGTTTGCTCGTTTCACTTTATTTTAGTTCACATTTATCAAGTGGAATCACTTTTGTTTTTTTCGTAAATTTATAACCTAACCATAGTACTAAGAAGAGTGGTAAACCGATGTAAGAAACGAGTACACCGTTCCAATCAATTGCTTCACCCATAAATGCGCCGTAGTTTTGTCCTAAAATTACGATGATACAAAGTGTAAATGCGAAGATTGGACCGAATGGGAACCATTTTGCTCTATATGGTAAGTCATTTAAATCTTTTCCTTGTGCGATATATGCTTTACGGAAACGGTAATGACTAATTGCAATTCCAACCCATGCGATAAAACCAGACATTCCAGATGCGTTTAATAACCAAATGTATACAACACCGTCACCGAATAAAGAAGCAATGAAAGCAATACTACCAACAATTGACGTTACGATTAACGCGTTAACAGGTACACCGCGGCTATCTAATTTACCAAGAAACTTTGGTGCTTTTCCTTGGCGTGCTAAATCCCAAAGCATACGAGTTGATGCATACATACCAGAGTTACCAGCAGATAGTACAGCAGTTAAAATAACAGCGTTCATAACAGAAGCAGCAAAGGCAACGCCCGCTTTTTCAAAAATAAGTGTAAACGGACTTACTGTAACATCACTTGCAGCAAGGCTTTCAGTTGTATAAGGAATTAATAAACCGATAACGAGAATCGCAAGGATATAGAATAAAAGAATACGCCAAAAGATTGAACGAATTGCTTTTGGGATATTACGTTCTGGATCAGACGTTTCACCAGCAGCTACTCCTAATAGTTCAGTACCTTGGAATGAGAAACCAGCTGCCATAAACACACCGATAATTGCCATGATACCGCCGTTAAATGGTGCATCTGCAACAGTGAAGTTTTTAAATCCAACCGTTTCACCGCCCATAATGCCGAAAATCATCATGAAACCAACAATTAAAAAGATAATAATCGTAACTACTTTAATAAGTGCGAACCAATATTCAGATTCACCAAACCCTTTAACAGATAAATAGTTTAAAAGGAAAATAATAGCTAAACATAATCCGCTCCAAATAAGAGAAGGGGTATCTGGGAACCAAAATTTCATAATTAATGTTACGGCTGCAAGTTCAGCAGCAATCGTAATTGCCCAGTTATACCAATAGTTCCATCCAAGTGCAAAGCCAAGTGATGGATCAACAAATTTTGTTGCATACGTGCTAAAAGATCCAGTAACAGGCATGTAAGCTGCAAGTTCAGCTAAACTTGTCATTAAAAAATAAACCATAATTCCAATTGCGGCGTATGCAATTAATGCGCCACCAGGTCCAGCTGTATGGATGACACCACCGCTGGCAAGAAATAGTCCGGTACCAATTGTACCACCGAGAGAAATCATCGTAAGGTGACGAGATTTTAATCCGCGTTTTAATTCACCTTGTCCTTGTGTAGTTTGCGTTTTAGAGGTAGATTGATTTGTTGCGCTATTCATGTTCAACACTCCTTTTCTTGTAGGTTAGGAAGGAGCGGGGGAGAAAAATACAAAAAACCGCCAAAGGAATTTGGCGGAACGTTTCACAAATAACCACCCCATCATACCCTTCCGTTAAGATAGCACCCCACGTTTACACGGTAATTTTGTAAACGTGACAGTTCTGTTCCTTTCGGAGACAGCCCCAGCTCATATTTCCAGAGAAGAAATATAAACTTCGGCAACTTTTCCTTTCAAACGGAGTCAGCTGACATTCTCTGTGTCTCGTCCGTTTTACTATTAAAAGTCGCAACCTCTACCTCATCGGATTGATGAGGATTTATATATTGCTAAGATTTTTAATATATGGCAATTGTAATGACTTTCTGAATATATTGCAAGATATTTTGTTAGGAAAAGTCAAAAAATATCGGTTATTGTATAGGAAACGCTTGCAAAACTCCACCCGAACCTACTATTATGTAGCAATAAGCAAAGAAAAAATTGTTATACAAATGTTTCGCAAAAAATATTGAAAAACCCTCTAAATTAAAAGAAAATTCAGAAAAATATAATTCGACATTTATGATAAAGTTTTATTATTTGTTATAATTAGAGTAACGTTTAAGCAAAAAGGGGAAATCAAAATGAAATTAGAAACAGAAAGGCTCTATATAGTGCCGTGTACAGAAGAGAGTATTCAAGTCGCTAACGAGCAAGGATATAATAGCGGTCCGCATATTGTAGGGCATGTAGAGAATGTAAAACAAGATGCGGCTTTATTACCATGGGGGGCGTGGTATGTTCTTCGGAAAGAAGATGATACCGTTTTAGGTGATATTGGGTTTAAAGGGAAACCAAACGAGGATCAAACAGTAGAAATTGGCTATGGATTCATTGAGAAATATTGGAATCAGGGCTATGCAACAGAAGCTGTAAAAGAACTAATCGATTGGGCTTTCAAAACAGGAGAGGTAGAAACAATAATTGCAGAGACACTTCTAGATAATTATAGTTCGATTCGTGTTTTAGAAAAGTTACATATGAAGAGAGTAAATGCTACAGAAACGATGATTAATTGGAAAATAGAAAAATAAAAAATACCGCTCTAAATTGGGCGGTATTTCTTATAGTTATGGTAGCATTTGCTTCTGATCATTTGGATACTCAGCCGTTGATGCGTTAGGACGATTGGAATGATTTCGAACAGCAATGAAAATAGAAATAATAACGACAAGACCAACTGTAACATAAGAAAGTGAAATAATAGTTGGATCCACTTTAAATGTAGTAAGCAGTGTACGTATATTCGTAAAGATAATAAGACCGCCAACTAATACCCCAAGTAAATGTGCTGGAACGATACGAACTAACCATGCAGCAATTGGAGCTGCGACAATACCGCCAAGCATTAACGCAAATACCCAAACCCAGCTTACTTGTTCCCAGCCAAGTGAGATGAAGAAGCCAATTGTTGCAGCGAGTGAAACAGGAAATTCACTCGTATCTACAGATCCAATAACTTTTCTAGCTTCATTTCCTCTTGCTAGAAGAACGGGTGTCGTAATCGGCCCCCAACCACCGCCACCAGTTGAATCAACGAATCCAGCGAATAAACCAAGCGGCACAAGTTGTTTTGCAGACATACGCTTATTTGAAGTGACAATTTGTTTTTGAATGATGAATCGTAATAAAATATAAACCCCTAAAGTGAATAAAAATATGGAAATGTACGGTTTGATCACATCGCCAGGCAAATTACTTAAAAAACATGCCCCAACAAATGCGCCGATTGCCCCAGGTAATGTAAGCCTGGAAACTGTATATTTATCAACGTTTCCAAATTTGATATGAGATGCGCCAGAAGCTGCAGTTGTAACCACTTCAGCTAAATGAACCGATGCGGAAGCTACAGCCGGTGCAATACCAAACATTAATAATAGTGAAGTAGACGTTACCCCATACGCCATTCCAAGTGCTCCATCGATCAATTGAGCGAAAAATCCAATAATAGCAAAGACAATTAATTTCTGCATAAATAATCCCCCTGTAATAATAAATGAAAAAGACACTTTTCCCGTATGAGAAAAGTGCCTTTGGTTTTTCCAATCAGCAATAATTAAATTTGTTTCATTATAATACATATTAATCGTATAAATCAACTAGGTTTTAAAGTTTTTGAATTGAATGAAAGAAAAATAAAATATACAATAAAAGGATGGAGAGAAAGGGGAGAAAGACATGTTACGATTTGATCATCTCGTTCACACAGTTCATGGTACACCGGAGGAAGCGGCAAAACAAATGCAGGAACTTGGATTTCATACTGTATTAGGCGGAGAGCATACGAATTGGGGTACTTGGAATAGTTTAAGTTATTTTGATTTATCATATATAGAATTTTTAGCAGTTCAACATGAAGAAAAAGCGAAAGAAGCAGAAAATCCATTAGTACAAGAAACAGTGGTGAAACTACAAAATGGAGAAGGAATGCTACAAATCGCGATCCTAACAGATGCAATTGAGGAGCTAGCAGTTAACTTTAAGAAGCACGGCTTACATACGATAGGGCCATTTGAAGGGAAACGCATGAGAAAAGATGGCCGGCTTTTAGAATGGAAAATGTTATTTGTTAAGCAAGAAGAGAACGGACCGAAATTACCTTTCTTTATACAGTGGAATGAAACGGACGAAGAAAGAAGAAACGATTTACGTAACATTGGAACGATTACGGAACATAAAAACAAAGTACAACAAATTGAAACGATCCATTACGCAGTGAAAAACGTTCGAGAAACGGTGCGGAAATGGAAAAAAGTAATGGGACTATCTACAAGCTCAGTTGTGAAAAATGAAAAATGGAATGCTGAGTGTCAAAGTGTAGTGTTTGGAGATATTCATGTACAGTTTTGTGAACCGATTGAAGAAGGGCTAGTGCTAGAACATTTGAATAAGAATGGCGAAAATCCATTTGCAGTAGAGTTTACAGGTGGAAATAAACGAGAGCATGAAGTGCTAGGTAGTTTGTACATATATTAATAGAGGTGAATGTTGTGGAAGAAATCCTTAGAGAGATAGAGAGAAAACTAGAATGGCCTCGTATGTTAAAAGCGACTGTTATTTCAAAAGGCTTTTCATTCGATGAGAAATATAAAATTGAATTAGAGAGTGGGGCCTCGTATTTTATTAAAGTATGCGATTCATCATATTTTGAACGGAAGCAGGAAGAATATGAATATATGCAGCAGCTAGATTCTTTACATATTCCTATGCCAAAATTAATTCATTTTATTAGTCTTACTAAATTCAATAAATGTGTACAAGTTTTTGAATGGATTGATGGATTAGATGGTGAAGATATATTAAGAACGTTGTCTACAGAAGAGCAGTATAGGGCTGGAAAAAAGGCTGGAGAAGTACTAAAAAAGATTCATTTAATTGAAAAAGAAGATAAAAGTAATTCATGGGAAATGTCTATATGGAGTAAATATGAGAGATACTTAGAAGCGTTGAAAGAATATGAAGTAGACTTTTTTCGTTTAAATACAGTGATAGATTTTGTAGGAAATCATAAAGATTTATTAAAAAATCGTCCCATCGTATTTTTACATGACGATTTTCATCCGGCTAATATAATGATTGACCAAAATGAGTTTCGGGCTGTCATTGATTTTGCTAGATTCGATATTGGTGATCCTATTCATGATTTTTATAAAGTAGCACTATTTACAACGAATATAAGCAAACCATTTGCGGTTGGACAAGTTCACGGCTATTGCGGAGGAGAACCTGATCTACATTTTTGGAAACTGTACTCATTATATGCAGCAATGATATTCCCGGCTGATATCGTATGGACAAACCGAAGCACACCATATTTATTAGATGATATGAAGGAAAGGTTAAATGGAATTTTAGAAGATCATAATGATTTTTCATCCTATATTCCAAAATGGTATCAATCAAGCGAATTTAATAAATAAAGGAGTAATTTATATGGATAAAATAGCAGTAATTTCAGATATTCACGGTAATATTCAAGCATTAGAATCCGTGTTGAATGATATTAAATTAAGAGGAATCGAGCGCATTATTTGTCTTGGAGATTTAGTAGGAAAAGGACCTCATTCCAGTGAAGCAATTGAAATCATTCGTAAAGAATGTGAAGGAGTTGTAATGGGGAACTGGGATGATTTCATTACAAAACCGACTGAATTTGAAGCGTTAAAATGGCATCAAAAACAATTATCAGAAGAACAAAACAACTATTTAAGAAGTTTACCATTTTCAATCGAATTTTTTATGAGCGGCAAACTCATTCGTATGTTCCACGCCTCACCGAGAAGTTTATATGAAAGAATTCAACCACACGCTTCAAGAGAAGAACGTATTAGTATGTTCGAAAATAGTGAGCTCACAGAGAATATAGAAGGGGAAAGAAAACCCGATGTCGTTTGCTACGGTGACGTTCACCAAGCGTTCGTTCAAAATTTCAGAGGGAAAACGTTATGTAATGCTGGTAGTGTAGGTAATCCTCTTGAAATTACACAAGCGTCCTATTTAATATTTGAAGGAACTTACAATGAAAAAGAAGCAGCGAGCTTTTCTATTCAACTCGTACGTGTACCGTATGATATTGAATTGGCAATTCGGTTAGCTGAAGAACTAGAAATGCCCGAAATCGAGGAATACAAACAAGAGTTACGGACTGCATTGTATCGAGGGTTTAAGGGGAAGTAAGCCAATCATAATATATCAATGATTTTTCAAATATATCTATCGTAACTTAAAATATATCAACGATTTTTTCGATATATCAACGATTCGAAATAGGATATCGACTTACCGACAAATAATGATATGAAATGTTACCTGTAATTATGTTATGTAAACTGATTGTAGGAGGAAATATCATGAACCGAATACAACGCATGAAAGAAATTGTAGATCATATTTTAAAATTAAACTTAACTCATCCAACAAGAGTTGGAGTAAGTGGTATTACAGCTTCAGGAAAAACAACAATTGCAAATGAACTAGCGGAAGAAATAAAAAAACGAGGGTTACCAGTAACATGCGCTAGCATCGACGATTTTCATAATTCAAGAGTGATTCGCTATGCACAAGGTAAAGAATCTGCAAGAGGGTATTACGAAGATGCACACGATTATACAGCTTTCAAAGAAAGGTTATTAAAGCCTTTAGGACCAAACGGGAATTTACAATATGAAACGAGTTCTCATAATTTAAAAACGGATATGCCTGTACATAATGAGCCACTAGTGGCCACGCAAAATATGATATTAATAGTAGATGGAACGTTTCTATTGAAAAAAGAAGTTGAGCATTTATTTGATTACAAAATCTTTGTAGATACAGATTTTGAGATTGCGAGAAAACGTGGCGCAAAGCGTGAGACGGAGGCTTTTGGAAGTTATGAAGAAGCAGAGAAAATGTTTTTAACCAGATATCATGCGGCCTGTAAGATGTATATAGATGAGCATAATCCGATAGAGTGTGCGGATGTTGTATTTCAGAATAGTGATTTAGAAAATCCAGAAGTTATATTTCATGAAAGAGCGTAATACATAATCAGAAATATATGTATAGCCTTTTATTTATTGTTATAATTAAATTAATTTTATGAAGCAAATAAAAGGGGATAAGACAATAAAAAACGCAAAAAGGGGACAGGAAATTTAATGAATGAAGTACTAGAATTAAAAGAAGAACTACTACAAATTAAAAATAATAATTATGCTGTACCAGAAGATGTGGATGCATATCCATATGCGCAGTGGATGTTAGATTATATCGGATCACCTGATGCTGAATTACGTGATGATTTAATTTATAGTACGCTTCACACATGGATTACAAATGATGTATTTAGACAAAAAGAGTTACGAGGATTAATGTTACAAGCGATTAGTCCTGATTATTTATTTTATAAAATTGGTGAAAAGGGAACAGACTCTGTATTTAAACGTGCGTTCTCCGTATTAATTCCGCCACTTATATTATCTGTTCATGAAAGAGAACCACTGTTATCTGAAGAACAACTGTACAGTGTGGCAGAACAAGTGCTGGAATATGTATATTTAGAAGAAGATGTAAGAGGCTACGTAGAAGGAAAAGGCTGGGCACACTCTACTGCACATGCAGCAGATGCGCTTGATGCTTTAGCGCGTACAATCCAAAATCGTGAGTTCTCATATGCAATACTAGCTGCCGTTCGTCAGAAGGTACGCTTACATGACTACGTATACATTCACTTTGAGGATGAGAGATTAGTAGCGCCAATTATGTCGTTACGTAACCAAAATCTTTTAACTGAAGAAGAGTGGAGCAACTGGTTACATAGTATAGCAACTGTTGAAGACATCCGACATCCGCAGCATGCTATTTTAGTACAAAATATTAGAGCTTTCTTAAGAAGTTTATATTTTAGAGTTTTAGAGACAGAGGGTAGTACAGCATTTACAGATGATATATTGGAGACTTTGAAGGGGTTGCGTAGGTATTAAAAATAAGTTTTTCTAAGAGAAAAGTACATAAAACCACTACATCCCAACCATACTAATAAAATGTGTTGGAGGTGAGTTTAATGGACAAAAAAGACTTTGAAAAAGTGTATAATGATTATTTACATCAAGGAGAAGAGCAAGCTCAATTTGAAATAGCTCAGGAAGTTACTTCAGGAGCAGAACAAATTGTTGCCGTTCGTAAAAATGATGATGGAGATTTAATAGCGTTTAAAACAAGTAGCGGGAGAGAGTTAGATTATATGACTGCTCTTAATGAAGCAAAATCAGGGAAGTTAGCTCATGTGGACGTATTTCATAAGTATGGCAGAGATATTATACGTAGTGAACCGGATGGTATAAAGGAAAATAACTTAGATAATTTACCTTCATTTTAAACGGGTAAACCTCAAGAAGAGAATGTTCATTACGATATTCTCTTCTTTGTTTTGCGAAGTTTTCCTAGCAAATAGACGATTCATTTTTAAAGTGAGATCATACTTTTAAAGAGTGCTCTAAATTTCTCTTTATCTTCTGCTGTAAATGGTTTCGGTCCCTTTGTACGTTTACCACTTTTTCGAACCATTGCACTTAAATATCGTGTTTGTAACAATTGTTCAATGTTATCATTCGTATACTTGTACCCTTTATGATGAAGAACGATACAGCCTTTTGCTAAAGCGAGCGAAGCAAGACCGTAATCTTGTGTTACGATTAAATCTTCTTTTTTTGCTAACTGCATAATTCGGTAATCTGCAGCATCTGCTCCAGAATCAACATAAATTGTTTCGACACCTTTTGGCTGTTCTGCATTAGAATAATGTGAAAAACTAGTAACGAGGGTAACAGGAATTTCCACATTCGTAGCCTCAAAAATAATCACATCTTTTACAGGACAAGCATCTGCATCAACGTAAATCTTCATTTTATCACTCCTATAAATAGGTTCGAGTTGATAATAATGGTAGATTTAGGTTTTGTCAAACGAGAAAGCTTTATTTAAAGTTATTTTCACATACCAAAATAGCCTCGCGTAAACGAGAAATACCTTCCGCAATTTGATCAATATCCACTTTTCCATAAGATAAACGTATATAACCATCTTTCGCACCGAAAATACTACCTGGCATAAAAGCAATTTTTTGTTTTAAACTTTGCATAATGAGTTGTTTTTCGTTTATAGGTTCTTTTAATTTCCCCCAAATGTATATACCACCAGTAGGGTTTGAAAAAGAGATTTTATCATGAAGTTGCTCGTTTAGGGCACGAACGATAACGTCTCTTTTTTCTGCTAATTGTTTTCGTAACGGTACGATATGAGACTGAAATGGTACGGTTTCGAAAAATTGCTGCATAAGCCACTGCGGGAAAATACTCATTCCTAATTCCATTTGGTGCCGTGCGTCTGACAATCGCTCTACGACAGACTGCGGGGCGACAAGCCAACCGACTCGTAATCCTGGCGCAATCATTTTTGATAAAGAATGTACATAAATGACAGTTCCGTTTTCATCTATTGATTTCAAAGTAGGACAAGGTTGTTTCTTTTCTAGCGTCAGCAAACTAGATGGATCATCTTCAACGATTGCAATTCGTAAATCTGCGCAAAGTGATAATAGTTTTTTTCTACGGTTTGGATGAAGCATCGTCCCCGTCGGGTTTTGGAAATTTGGATTTAAAAAAATCATTTTAATGCGGTGCTTTCTGTATAGCTCTTGTACATCGTCTGGATTAATACCATGTTCATCGACAGGTAACGGGAAAATACGAATACCTGCTGATTGGAATAACGGCAAGGAATAACAGTGTGAAGGACTTTCGAAAGCAACAGCATCACCTGGATTTAATAAACATTGCACGATAAGGTGAAGTGCTTGCTGTGCGCCAGATGTAATCATAATGGATTGTTCAGTCGCCTCAACTTTTAAATATTCCTTCATATATTTTACGACCGCTTGTCTTAGCGGAAGATAGCCTTGCGGATGATCGTAACTTAATGAATGCGTTAACGGTTGTTCACGTAAAATCGCTTGTAGTTGATCATGAGGATAAAGATTACAACCGAGTTCTCCATTAGCGAAATCTATAATATTTTCATTTTGTTGTACTTCTGCCCGAATATGGCGAAGTAGTGGTAAGTTTGGTAAAAAAGTACCACCTTCTACGAAATTTCTCCAGTTCGGCGTTAATGTTGGAGAAACGCCCCACATATGTGTACTCACACGTGTACCTTTACCAGTCGTACTTTCTACAATTCCCATAGCACGTAGTTCATTATAAGCAGTCGTTACTGTACTTCTGTTTACATTTAACTGCGTAGCTAATTTCCGTTCTGAAGGGAGGAAGCTTCCTGGAGGAAGTTCTCCATATGTAATACGTTTTTCAATAAAGTCAACAACTTGCTGATAAATAGGGATTTTACTGTCACTATCTAGCTTCCATTCCATAAAAAACGCCTCCGTATCTCTTATATACATCCAGTATAGCAAATTGGCTGGGTAAAAAAACAGCCAATTGGACGGTGTTATATCCAGCCAATTTTACTATGCTAAATAGGGAAGGGGAGATTCGGATGAAACGATGGCAAATGGAATGGCTCCTAGTATCAGTTGCATTAGTATGGGGAGCAAATTATACAATAGGAAAGTATGGCGTGGCATATATGTCATCCATTCAATTTAATAGTTTACGATTTTTAGTAGCATCACCGGTATTATTACTTATTACTTTTATAATGGAACGCTCATTACGTATTGAAAGAAAAGATTGGTTACGATTAGTAGCAGTCGGTATCGTTGGTACGACAATGTATCAAACGATGTTTATGCTATCTGTGAAATATACTTCAGCAACGAACGCCTCATTATTAATTGCGATGTCACCTATTTTTACAGGGATATTAGCAGTATTGCACAAACAAGAACGTTTTTCGATGAAGGTACAAATTGGTTCAATAGTAGCGTTTATTGGTGCAGCATTCGTTTTATTAACAGGACATACAGAAGGAACTACTTACGAATATGCGTGGCTTGGAAACATAATTGGATTAGTCGCAGCGATTGCGTGGGGATGGTATCCAATATTAGCGCAACCTCTTATAACAAAATATTCCGCAATGAGAGTCACATCTTGGTCAACTTTAATTGGAATTGTACCTCTCGTTGTATATTGTTTATTCAACGTAAATACATTAACGTGGCCAGTAGACATGCCAAGCTGGGGGTCTCTAGCATATTCAATCGTCTTCGCGACAATCTTCGGACTTGCAATGTGGTATGTCGGTATTAGTAAAATAGGCTCAACGAAAGTAATGGTTTATATGTATCTTGTACCATTGTTCGCAGTTATCTTCGCGGCAGTAACTATCGGAGAGCAAATCAACATGATGCAACTCGTTGGCGGACTTATAATCTTTATCGGCTTATATGTTGTAAAAAAGGGTGGAATTCAAAAGCCAGCTCTCAATTTGAAAAAAGTAAGTTAACAATAAAAAGGATCTCTTTCATATAGAAGGAGATCCTTTTGGTTTTTGTAATAAAAGCGCTTGTTCAACAGCCCATTTTTGATGATCATGAATGAGAAGCTCTACAGCAAGTAAAGGAGACATCCACCGCAAAACATGATCTTCCTCACAGTTTTCAGTTTGTGTCTGCACCATGTTCGCAATATAAAAGAACCCATCGTTTAAATAATAAGTATCTTCTTTTTCCGCATAAAAATATCGCATTGCATTACCGATATATTGATTAATTTCAATTGCCCATCCTAATTCCTCTAGTAGTTCACGATGTAAGCATTCATCTTTTGTTTCGGTACCTTCCATACCGCCACCAGGTAAAAAATAACGGTCTCCTTTTTGGATAATAGCAATGTTTGAAGAAGTTGAGTTAAAAATAATTGCATAACAACTAGGCCGTAATACATATTGCTCAGTAGGCTTTTTATAACCAAAAATAAGTTTAGATATCATAAAACACGTCACCTCTCTATAAAATACACAAAAGGAATAATAAGGTAAAAATAGAGTTGTATAAGTATAATCTTACGAGATTGGAGTGATAACAAAATGATAAATCGAAAGTGTTCGCGCTGTAAAGAAATTACAGGTACATTGCACGGTGGTAAAAAAATTAAGGAAGAATTTCTATGTGAGGACTGTTTACAAAAAGGAATTGCGAGTGGAGAAATCGAATTATCACAAGTGGAAGAAAAACAAACTTCGTATCTTTCTATAAAAATATTAAAAATAATGAGTGTGATTTATTTAATAGGATCTATTTTAATGGCTTTTTCAACTGGTCCATTTATACATAACCTGGGGTTTGATGAAATGTCCATTTCAGGATCAGAATTAGGTTTAATAAGTATTGTTATGCTAGGTTCTATATTTCAGTCAGTTCTCGTATTTTGCGGGATATGGGTATTCATCCTATTAGTAGAAACAGTCATTAAAATTTATGAAAAAATGAAGTGAGTGAGAGGGAGAAACATATGCGAGTAAGAAACATCCAAGGGGAAGATTATGTAAAGATTCATTCTGTTTTAAATGATTGGTGGGGCGGGAGAGACATGGCTGCCATGTTGCCAAAATTGTTCTTCATTCACTTTCAAGAAACGAGTTTTATTATTGAAGAAGAGGGAGAAACGTTAGGTTTCTTATGCGGATTCTTCTCACAAACGCATAAAGAGGAAGCGTACGTTCATTTTATCGGTGTCAATCCGAAGTATAGAAGAAGAGGAATTGCATCGACATTGTATTCGTATTTCTTTGATGTCGCACGTGCAAATAACCGTAAAGTTGTAAAAGCAATCACGTCACCAGTTAATAAAAAATCGATACAGTTTCATAGGGAGATTGGCTTTCAAATTGAGGCTGGGGATGATGAGATAGAGGGTGTATCGGTACATACAAATTATGATGGGAACGGCGGGAGTAGAGTGTTATTTTTGAAAAATGTGTAAAGAGAGGCTAACGTGTTGTTAGTCTTTTTGTGATGAGGAGATAAAAGTATGGAGAATAAACAAAGTAGAAATGAGTATGTAAGACGCATACATACAGTTCAAGATTATATAGAATCAAACATAGACAGTTTACTATCCATTGAAGAGCTAGCGGATATAGCAGGATTTTCAAAGTTTCATTTTCATCGAATTTTTAAAGGAATAGTAGACGAGCCGTTATCACGATATGTAAATCGATTGAAGTTAGAAAGGGCAACAAACCTTCTTACATATCGATTGGATATGACGATTACGGATATCGCTTACCATTTTGGTTTCACAGATTCAGCAGTTTTCTCCCGTACATTTAAAAATTATTACGGAGTAAGTCCGTCTCAATATCGAAATCACAATAGCAAGAATTGCAAAGACGTAAGGGGAATTCCTCAATACAATGAATGTAAGAAGGTTCGAGGTAATGTTGAAATTGTAACAGTGGATGATATAAACGTCGCATACATAAGACATATAGGTACATATGAAGAGTTAACTATAGCTTTTCCAGAAATGATAGAGAAACTATTTCATTACGCAACTAAGCAAAACTATCATGTATTTGATGATACGAAAGTATTAACCATTTACCACGATCATCATGAATTTACTGAGGACTATCATTTAAGAACAAGTTTATGTATAACAATTCCGGAGGCGTCCGCAATAGAAACGAACGACATAGGAATAATGGTAATACCTTCAGGCAAGTATGTAGTAGGACATTTTGAAATATTTCAAAATGAATATAAAGGAGCATGGGACTTTATATACGGTGAGTGGCTTCCAAATAGCGGATATAAACCGAGAGATTCGTATCCTTTTGAAGTATATAAAAATGATCCAAAGCAGCATCCAAAGCATAAACATATAGTTGATATATATGTACCTATCGAACCTTTTTAATTATAGGTTAAAGGGGAAGGAATAATGAAAACTGCTGAAAAGTTAGATCAGATTATAAAAGAAGAATATGAAAATATGAATGGTATGTTAGTAGTGCAGAAAGGTAATGTTATTTTTGAAAAATATTATAACGGTTACGGTCCAGATGATGCATTTCACATAGCGTCAGTCACAAAAACGATAATCTCTGCGCTAATTGGGATATGTATAGATAAGGGCTATATAAAAAGCGTTGATCAAAGAGTAATAGAATTTTTCCCGGAATATAACGTTAATTCATCTGAAGTAACAGTAAGCCATCTTCTAACGATGACAGCTCCACATCCATTCGTAGACTGGCAGGAACCGTTAGAAGAACTATGTACACAACAAGATTGGATACAATATACGTTAAATAGGATAGGAAACGGCGGAGAAATTGGATCTTTTAAATATTCATCTGCAGGAGCTCATATACTATCAGCGATCATAACGAACGCAACAGGAAAAAATGCGCGTGAATTTGCGAATGAATACTTATTTCAGCCACTCGGCATGAGAGAAATTCCAAACTATAATATGAAAGCATTTGGATTTGATGACTTATTCGGAAAAGATGTGAAAGGATGGGTTCACGATCCAAATGGTATTTCGACGGGCGGCTGGGGACTAACGTTAACGGTTAGAGATATGGCGAAGTTTGCACAGATGTATTTGAATGAAGGTATTCATAATGGAAAACAAATACTATCAAAATCATGGATAAAAGAATCGACAGAAATGAACCAAAATCAATATGGTTATTTATGGTGGTTACGAGAAGAAGAGGGTGTCTATTCGTATTGTGCAATGGGTGATGGTGGGAATATGATTTGTTGTATTCCAGAGAGAGAATTGTTAGTGGTGATTGCTTCAGAGGTTATACCGAATGCACGGGATAGATGGGAGCTAATTAAAGGGTGCATACTTCCTTATTTAAAAGATTAATATGGTTATTTTTATCAAAATAAGAATGAAAGGTTTAGTTAAACTTGTTTTGTTCTCCATGATAGAATAAAGTGTCGTGATTACAAAGTTTTGTAACTAAGACTATAAAACTTCAACACCTATACGATTATTAAATAATTGCAAGGTGTTGAAGTACTTTTTAATCTATTAAAGCTGCTTTCAACTAAAAGAAGAAACATCTTTTTTCTTAGCTGTTTAACTATTTTTTAACTTTGTGAAGTATAAGATACATCGTGCCCAGCACAATTGCTAGTAAGGTAAATTTAATTAATTCTATTAGGCTGGCATCCCATTTGTTTTGCGCTACATCTGTTAAATAAAATACATTAAACATACCATGTAAAATTGCGGGTGATATTACAGAACCACCATATTCTCTCGTGTACGTCAAAATTAAAGACAATATAAATAATAAAGAGAGATAACTTAATATTCCTACAAACTGAAACTCATATTTTTTATAAAAGATAGCTACTGGTAAATGCCATGAAGACCAAAGCAAAGCTATAATAATAGCTGTTTGCATAAATGAATATTTTTTTCGTAAATAGTAATGAAAATTCCCTCGCCATATAATCTCTTCTAATAATGCAGATAAAAATCCAATTGTAAGACCAACGAGCAAGAGAAATCCTAATTCATTCCAATTATAATATAATAACTTTATATCATAATTATAAAAATAGAAATGGAGACATAGTCCTAGAAGTAGTGGCAATAATATAGAGAAAATAAGTGTTTTTATTTTTGGACGTGAAAATCCAAATGTATGAACTATTTTTTGTTTCTTATATAATGTTTGATATGAAATAACTGCTAAAAGCGGAACAACCATTGTAAACCCCAAATAATTACGACCATTTTCTATGTTCAGCAAGATGATATATACAAGTGATGTAAGAAAATAAATACATAATGTTGAATGATAAACTATGTGTTTATTAATATTTTTCACCTGCCTAAGTATGTATAAGTGGTTAATCGAATATCCGATATTTTAATTATATATGAAATGGAAATCGACAGAATGAATATTTCCATATTATTGTTTTTAAGATAGAAAAAGTGTCGAAATTACATATATTGAATTTATAGAAAAATTAAATTATCCACCGTAACTTTTCACAACAAAAAATCGTTAAACAAAAGAATAGATTTTTTATCACGAATGGGGGAGAACCATGAAAATTCTAATACTAGGCGGTACACGATTTTTAGGAAGAGCTTTTGTAGAAGAGGCTTTGAAAAGAGGGCATGAAGTTACAATATTCAACCGTGGAACAAACAATGAAATTTTTCCAGATGTGGAACATTTAATCGGTGACAGAAATGGTGATGTATCAAGTTTAGAGAATCGAAAGTGGGATGTTGTCGTAGATACGTGTGGGTTTTCTCCGCATCACATTAGAAATGTTGGAGAAGTACTTAAAGATAATATTGAACACTATATATTCATCTCAAGCCTTTCCGTATATAAAGATTGGATTCCGCATGACATAAAAGAAGACTATATATTACAACCTGAACCAACTGAAGAGCAAATAAAGGCTGTAGAGAATGGTGAAATATCTCCTTATGAGCATTATGGTGCGCTGAAAGTATTATGTGAAAAAGAAGCAGAGAAGTATTGGCCGGGGCGTGTTTTACACGTAAGAGCAGGACTTCTTTCAGGAATGTTTGATTATACAGATCGACTAACATACTGGATCGGGCGTGTAGCAAAAGGAGGTAAAGTGTTAGTACCAGGCAGAAAAAATCGTCCAGTGCAATTAGTTGATATAAAGGATGTCGCGAGCTTTGGACTCAACATGGCAGAAAATAATAAAGTAGGTACATTCAATATAACAGGTCCGAATGATGAATTGACGATGGAAGAACTATTATATACGTGTAAAAAGGTTACGAATAGCAATGCTGAATTCATTTGGGTAGATGAGTCATTTATGAAGGAACAAAAAGTAGAGCCTTGGACAGAGATGCCTTTATGGATTCCGGAAACTTTTCCATTAGAAGGGGAAACGAAGCCGTGGAAAGGTGGATTTTCAATTAGCATTGAAAGTGCTGTTAAAGAAGGGCTTACTTTTAGAAGAATAGAAGAGACAGTTACAGATGTGTATGGGTGGATGGAGAGTACGGAAGAATGGGAATTAAAAGCAGGTATTTCAGGCGAGAGGGAGAAGGAATTGTTAGAAAGATGGTATCAATAAATTTAGCGGAGTCCTTTGAATATACTTGATTGCACATAAGGAGGAGAAAAGGTGATGTGGAAAGACACCATTCACAGTATCTCATCAAACTTAAGCTTAAAAAATCCGGCTACGAAGGAGGAACTTACTGATATACAACAATGTTTACATGTGGAGTTACCGAATGATTTATATCAATTATTACAAGAAACAAACGGTATAGAAGGTGAGTACGGGGACTTTATATGGTCTGCTTCAAAAATTAAAACTGAAAATATGAATATGAGAAATATAGCTGATTTTAAGGATCTATATATGCCTTTTGGCTGTTTATTATTTTTTGCTGATGGCGGAAATGGTGATTTGTTTGGCTATTCCATTTTGAATGGAAAAGTGCAAAGAGATGATATATACGTATGGAACCATGAAAATGATAGTAGAACGTGGATTGCTCCTTCGTTTGAAATTTTTATGGAGTGGTGGGAGAGCGGAAAGATAACAATTTAAACATAGTATTAAGAAAAAACGCCTTGTTACTAAAGAAACAAGGTGTTTGTCGTATGTAAATTTATAACTCAATTGGTTCTTCCCCATACATTTCCCACAGCTTAGAAAACATATTTTTCAGTCCTTCTTCGTCATCCTCATCCTAGTCTAACTTGATATCAACTTCCTCAAATTTTTCTTCTATTTCAAACTCTTTCTCTTTCACACTATCAGTTGTGCCAATTTTTCTGTAAAACACAACGAAGTCTTTATCGTGTATTAGCTAGTAGCAAGACCTCCACCTCAAAATCCGGCTAATACAAGGAAGGCCCGTATAAATAAGTTGTATTAATTACATTATTAGATTGTGTTTGTAACTATATTTCGGGAATTTTCTGTTGATTTAAAATGTGCGATAGTATATATTGTATATAAAGTATATATACAATATTTTTCAAAAGAGGTATTTGCATGCAAATCATTATTAAGAACACTTCAAAGGAACCCATTTACGAACAAATTGGACTCCAAATAAAAAAACTTATTTTACTAGGTGATTTAAAACAAGGAGATGTCCTTCCTTCAATGCGTCAGTTAGCAAAAGATTTACGAGTAAGTATTATTACAACGAAAAGAGCATATGAAGAACTGGAAAAAGACGGTTTTATTAATTCAATTGTCGGAAGAGGGTCCTTTGTAGCAGAACAAAACATTGAAACTATGAAAGAAGAAAAATTAAAAACAGTTGAAGAAAAGTTATGTGAAGCGATTCAAAATGCTAAGCAAATGGATGTTTCTTTAAATGAGCTAAAAGAAATGCTTACAATTTTATACGAGGAGGAAAACTCTTGGAAAACGTAATAGAACTTCAAAATGTCAGTAAATCTTTTAAAGGGTTTCAAATAAACAATTTTTCGATGGAAGTAAAAAAAGGATTTGTTACGGGTTTTATTGGAGGAAATGGATCAGGTAAATCTACAACGATTAAAATGATTATGAATCTAATAAACCCGGATAGTGGAAACGTCTCCTTATTTGGCATGAACTATTCCACTGATGCGAAACGAATTAAAGAAAGAATTGGCTTCGTTTATGACGATAATGTGTTTTATGATGAACTCACATTAAAGGAAATTACTAAAATTATTGCGCCTGCTTATAAGAAATGGGATTTTAACCAATTTACATATTATAAAGACCTGTTCGAATTACCATTAAATAAAAAAATGAAAACATTCTCCAAAGGAATGAAAATGAAAGCCTCTCTCGCAATTGCCCTTTCACATCATGCTGAACTAATTATTATGGATGAACCTACATCTGGACTTGATCCTGTATTCAGAAGAGAATTATTGGATGTTCTACAAAATATTATGCAAGATGGAGAGAAAACTATCTTTTTCTCATCACATATTACAACGGATTTAGACCGCATTGCCGATTATATTACATTTATTCAAAATGGGAAGCATATTTTCACAAAAGATATTTATGCCATTGCAGAGGATTATGTTTTAGTCAAAGGAACACTAGATTTGTTAAAGTTTGATACTGAGCGTGAATTTATTTCTGTACGTAAAGCAAATACAGGTTTCGAGGGATTGATTGAAAATACAGATTCTATCGAAAACTTATTTGATAAGGATGTGGTGATTGAAAAACCAAGTTTAGAGGATATTATGTATTTCATGAAAAAGGGGGATTCAAGATGCTTAATTTAATTAAAAAGGATTTGATTTTACAAAAAACTTTCTTGCCTGCTTATCTCTTATTTCTAGTTACCTATTTGTGGGCCGGCATGGATGTAGCATATGTCATAATTATTTGTAGTGCCGTTTTTGTAATTAACACATATCAATCTGATGATAAAGATAATGCTAATATTTTAGTAAACTCATTACCGTATACTAGGAAGGAAATTATAAGTTCAAAATACGTTGGAACCTTACTTTTTACAATAGTAATCATCCCATTTTGTTTAGTTGGAAAATATTTCATTTTAGACAGCATGGAATTTCAACTTTCCTTAGAAAGTTACATACTAGGCTTCTTGGCAGTCATGCTGATAACAGCATTTTACATCCCATTTTTTGTTGCATTTAAAGTGAAAACACTTGTACCAGTTTTTATATTTTTATCTATTGGAGTTATATATTTAATGCGAAATACTCCATATCTATTAAATAAATATGCTAATGGCGTACTGACCTTTTTAAAAGAGATTTCAGATTTGAAATTATTTCTTTTATTTGCTGTCATAGCAGTGGGGTGCTATGGGGGTTCATGGATATTATCTATTCGTATCTATCAGAACAAGGCTCTTTAATAGCAAGTTCTAAAAGGAGGATGGTTTAAATGACATCAAAAAAAGAGCGTCCTAGTCGAATACGAAATTGGCTGAAAACTATTGGAGCATTTTTCGTTATGCAACTAATTTTTATCATCCTTGATATGAATTCGTGGATACCGAACTTCAAGGAAGGAGGAGTTGGGGAACGTCTCGTTAATTCAGAGTTCTTTACGGAATGGTTCGCTCCTTATAAAACAAAGCAATTTAATGTACTAACGGCAGTTATGGCTATTTTATTATTCCTAAATGTAGTAACAAGTGCAATAAAAGACGCTTTTTCTAGAAAAAGAATTAATTAGCACATAAGTTGACCTTGCGTCTTTTTAATAATGTCTTAACTATATTTAAAAACAACAGGAAAAAGATAAAAACTCCACTTATTGATGTTTCACTTTATCTTTTACAATGATTTCTTGAAACTTATTTGATTTTTCAGTTTTGTGTATTGATAGAGATGCATTCGTCCCCCATAATGCTTCCAAAGTGTGCGCAGTAATTTTGACATATGTATTTATACTTGTGATGACAAATGATGTGTATCGTTTTTGGAAAGTTCGAAAATTATTGAACGAACTAGAGAAATTTAGTAATCTTATTTGTACAGCACATACATATTAGTTTTGTAATGGTTCGTTATTTAAAAAATATGTAAGGGGAAATGGGTGTGGATCTTACGTTTAAAGTTGAGGAAACATGTTTTAATTACCGCGTTGGAGCAATTTGTAAACAGAATAATAAAATACTTATTCTTCAAAACAAAGGGGAAGATTATTGGTATGTACCAGGCGGTAGAGTAAAAATGCTAGAAAATAGTGAAGCTGCGTTAAAACGAGAACTTGCAGAAGAACTAGCTGTTCCTATGAAAGGGAAGAGATTAATATGGACAGTAGAAAATTTCTTTACACTTTCTGAGCGAAAGTTTCATGAGATTAGTTTTTATTATGAAGTAGAGCTACATGAATTACCTGCGAATGGAGCGGATCAATATATTTTGGAAGAAGAGGGTAGAACGTATTTGTTTAAGTGGGTGCCGGTAGAAGAGTTAGATGCATATAACTTACAGCCTGCATTTATAAAAGAGAAAGTAAAGGATATAGCAGTTCATACAGAACATATCGTTTTACAAAATTAAATGTATTCGGAGGGGAAAAGGGTGAAGGGGACTAAAAAAGAAATACATATAGATGATAAAGTAATTCGTTACACACATATCGAAAAAGGTTCTAGTAGGATTTGCTTTATGTTCTCAGGTTCAGGATACAATTACGATAAACCGTTATTTTATTATGCAACGATGTTAATGCTTGAACATAAAATAGATGTTATACATATTCATTATTCCTTTGATGGACAATTAATGAATAAACCGATGGAAGAAGTAACGAAAGTAATGATGGATGATATTCATCCTATAATGAAAGAAGTATTAAAAGATGAGCAATACAACGAGACTTTGTTTTTAGGGAAATCACTCGGAACAATTCCGATTGCAAATGATTTAATGAAGAGAGAAGAATTCGCGCAGTCAAAAATGATGCTACTTACACCTTTACTGACGTTTGATACAATTTTTGATTCTATCTTACATAGTAGTCACGAAGGGCTTTTAGTTATTGGGGATAAAGATCACCAATACAATGCAGATCAAATTGATCAGTTATATAAAACAACTTTAACGATTGATGTTGTTAAAAACGCAAATCATTCTGTAAATGTTGGGGAATATGAAACAAAGAATTCAATTGAAGCGATAGCAAATATAATAGAAAAGCTTAAAGAAGTTGTTAGGAAAAACTAACTCATCAATACATGCAAAAAGAGGTGCGAATTGCACCTCTTTTACTTTTAATAAGCCTTCAACACATGAAGCAAATAATCTTTCCGGTTCAGCGGATTATAATCAACACGTTTTCGAGTAGGGAAGGGAGCCATAAGCTTTGTGAAACCAGCTGGCTTCGTTGTAAATATGCCTTCTCCTTCTGTAAATGAATGTAGTATTCGTTTGAAACTCTCTGTTTTCGCAACAGGTAATGATCCTGTTAACTGATAAGAATTGTAATTGAATATAGGCTCTGCAAAAGTTGCTGGAACGGCAGCGAGTTTATACATTGCAGTACTAATTGCGTGCTCCGGTACAGTTAATTCAAACTCATTTACTGGTTCATATACATATGTTTCAGCTTGCTTTAAAGCATCCATTAATACGATCGGTGTCAAATTTCTAAAGTCACTTGCTGTTGTAACAGGACTAGCATAACCAGTATGTGTTAACGTGACGATAATATCTGTAACTTCCCATCCATATAATCCTTGTTTTAACGTTTGAAATACCGTATCTTCAATCGCTTTATGGAATGCTAAAGGTAGTGATCCGAGTTCAACTCCTAAGTGATATGTTACGCCAGAGTTAAGTTCACCACGTTCAACTTTGAATCCGACTGTTGCGTAAAATGGATTCTCTTTTTCACCCATTACTTCAACAGAATTGCCTAAGCCAATTGGTTTCTCGATACATACAACTCGCGTATTTGAAAAAGTAACTTGCAAATTATATTTCTCATAAAGTGTTGTTTCAATTACTTCTTTTTGTACCTCACCGAAAAGGCGAATGTATAGTTCATTATGAACATCATCTTTCCACACTTTAATAAGTGGATCTTCTTCACATAGCTCCATAAGTGCAGCGTATAAATCATGAATTCTTTCTTTTGATACTGCATCAATGGAAGCTTCCATTTGTGGTTCGGCAAAGTGAATATCTTTTATATAATCCGTACGTTCACCAATAATATCACCAATTTTTATATCATTCAGTCCCCACACTTTGCAAAATTCTCCGCTAGGAACGATAGTAGATTGAACAGCATTTCCGCTATGAAACATACACATTTTTTTAATCTTTTCTTTATGTGGTAGAGACTCATTGCGCTGTATATCAACATATTTTCTAACATGTAAGCTACCTGAAAAAACTCTTATATAAGCAACCTTTTCTCCAGAAGGTTCACGTTCAATTTTAAAAACAACACCGGATAATGGTTCCTCTTGTGCCGATGTAAGAGCTGGCATTAGGGCCGGAAGTTTTTCAAGTAGCTCTGTTACTCCTATACCTGTCATTGCTGAACCGAAAAAGATTGGATACACACTTGCTTGCTGTATTTGCTGTTCTAGTTTTTCTCTTAATAGTGCGTCCGGTATTATTTCGTTATTTACATATGACTCAAGTAATGATTCATTAAATGGTGCTAACAGTTCCATACAATCGTCATATGATTTATATTCAATGATCCGGGCTTCTTTCGTTCCTTCGTTTAGAACAGAGTAGAAGGGGAATGCTTCATTTGAAAGAACCTCTTTTATTTGTTTCATAACTTTTTCAGTGTTTGCTCCACTACGATCAATTTTATTAACGAATAAAATTGTCGGTATGTTTAGTTTCTGTAATGTTCGCATTAAAATTTTTGTTTGTGCTTGCACACCTTCAACGGCAGAGATAACTAAAATCGCACCGTCTAGAACGCGGAATGATCGCTCCACTTCAGCGATAAAATCAGCGTGTCCAGGTGTATCAATGACATTTACTTTTACATCATCAATAAAGAAAGAAACGACAGATGCTTTAATCGTAATTCCGCGTTGTCTTTCTAATTCCATTGAGTCAGTTTGTGTATTACCACTATCTACTCGGCCAATTTCTTTAATCACATTCGTTTCATAAAGAATACGCTCAGTCAAACTCGTCTTGCCAGCGTCTACGTGCGCGACAATCCCTATATTTATTGTTGTCATTTGTGAATATCCTCATTTCATTTTCCATTTTCATTTCCTCATTTCTATTTGTGTATTGCCGCATTATCAATCACTCTCCAGTTCTTTAAATTAGTATTATTATAGTGCAATTAACATTATTTGTAACGCTACAAAGCGCCTTAATTTGGAAAAAATAAAATAAAAACAAAATGCTTGCATTCTAAATCGATATAGATTATATTAATTGACATATCAACTATTGATACATCAAATGTTTTCATTTTGATTGTAAAGGAGGGGTAATTTGACAAGTTCATGCTCAAAAGAAGCGATTATTTTATATAAATTACACTTTCTAAATAAAGAAGTAAGTTCGAAATTTGAAGGGTGTACGGGTATGAGCCAGTCTCGATTAGAGCTTATACTTCAGTTATATGAAGTAGGTGAAATTAGTCAAAAAGCACTTCAGCAAGAAGTGAATATTGATAATGCTGCGATAACGAGGCATTTAAAGCAGCTTGAGGCCAATGAGATGATTGTAAGACGTAAAAATCCAGATGATAACAGAATTACGTTAGTTTCTCTTACTGAAGAGGGACGAAATAAAATTCAAGCGTTTCAAGAGGAAAAAGAACGTTTTGCAGCATCTGCATTTAAAGGATTAAATGAAGAAGAACGCGACAATCTTTTAAATATGTTAAACCACATTCAAGAAAATATAAAAGAATTATAAAAAAGGGAGAATACAACTATGACTAACTCAGTAAAAACAAATGATTTTAACGAAATTTTAACAGGACGTCGTTCAATTCGTAAGTACGATCCTTCAGTGAAAATTAGCAAAGAAGAAATGACAGAAATTCTTACAGAAGCAACACTTGCACCATCTTCAGTAAACATGCAACCATGGAGATTTCTTGTGATTGAAAGTGACGAAGCAAAAGCAACACTTGCGCCACTTGCGAAATTTAATCAATCTCAAGTAGAGACGTCTTCAGCAATGATCGCTGTATTTGGGGACTTAAACAACTTTGATAACGCAGAAGAAATTTACGGTACAGCAGTAGAGCGTGGACTTATGCCAGCAGAAGTAAAAGAAGATCAAATGAAAAAACTTTCAGCTTATTTCTCAATGGTTACACCAGAAGTAATGAAAGACACAGTACTAATTGACGGTGGTCTTGTAGCAATGCAATTTATGTTAGCAGCTCGTGCTCACGGCTATGACACTTGTCCAATTGGTGGTTTTGAGAAAGATCAAATCGCAGAAGCTTTCGGACTAGATAAAGACCGTCACGTACCAGTTATGTTAATTTCAATCGGAAAAGCTGCTGACAGTGGTTACCAATCAGTACGTCTTCCAATTGAAAAAGTTGCAGAGTGGAAGTAATCTAATTAGGTCATAGAAATATATGGAATATGAAAGGGGAAACACCATGATTATTATTCACGCAATATTTCAAGTAGACCCAGCAAAACAACAATCATTTTTAGAAGAAATTCAGCCACTCATTCATGGTTCAAGAGAAGAAAGTGGAAATGTATCTTATGACTTATATAAAGATACAGAAAAAGAAAGTGTTTATACGATGGTAGAAGTATGGAAAGATGAAGCAGCAGTTGCGAGTCATAATACGAGTGAACACTTTACATCTTTCGTTAGTAAAGCAGCACAATTTTTAACTGCTCCGCTTGATATAAAGGCTTATAATGGAGAGTTAGTAAAATAAGAAGGTAGAAAAAGATGACTTTAGCGTGTGGCTGAGGTCATCTTTTTTTATTTCAATTTAAGGTTGAAATGGTTATATTAGTTAATTCTGTTACAATTTTTTAATCAACATTATTATTCTTCTTCATGTATGTAATCACCTTTAAATAAGTGAAGTAAATTAAGTGTAAATTAATTTGTTTTACTTATACTTAATTTTGTGTTAATGTATATTTAATTTTTTAATGTATTTATCCTTGTTTTATTAAAATAGAAAGAAAAAGAAATGTATTAGAGTTAAAAGTTACACGGTCAGTATGTAAATAATAACTTATAATTTATTTTTAAATTTTTTAAGGGTGTGAACTATAATGAAATTGGTATTAAAAAGCATACTTATTTCCTTTGTTTTTTCAGCAGTAGGTATGTGTTGGTTGCTGTTCTTATTATTTCAAGGGGACGGTGATTGGTTATTATCTTGGATAGGCGTATTAATGTCATATTTATCTTTATATACTTTAATAGATTTATACTGTAAAAATACATACGATAAAAAATTAAATAAATGGCTTATAAAAACAGCGGTGACTAGCTTTAGTTTTGCAGTATTAGGAATCTCATTTTGCATCATACATGAGCTATTAACACCATGGAGTCTTAGTTTAATGGTGTGGTATTGGTTGCTAATGTTAGTATTATTTTTAACGACTATAATATCATTAATCAGTTTAGTATTTGTTAATCGTAAAAATCACAATTTCACCGTTGGATATAGAATGCTCATACTTCTAAATTTATTTCTTACATTAGGACCAGTATTATGGCCGTTATTACTTTCTATTATTGGAAATGGTATGAATGCTAGTGCAGGCTGGTAAAAAGAAATTTAGATTAGTTGTGTAAAGAATAGGATGAAAAGCTGATATAGAATTTTAAATGTTTATGAGAACATGTTTACATAAAAAGTGAAAACATGTTCTCTTTTTATTTGCATGCATAACTCTTCCTTAGTTTAACCTAATTAAATTTAAACGTAAGTATTTCGTAAGGAATGGATAAGAAAAAAGAGAGGTTTATCGTATAGGATGAAAGTATAGCTTGAATCAATACGATATTAATAGAGGAGAGAAAGCCTTATGAAAACACGTAATCAAATTAAGTTGGCAAGTTTAGCAGTTTTATTAGCGGGTACTACTCTATTTACACCTGGTTTTACTGTGAAAGCAGAGTCTACTCAAAATATTTCTAATTCGTCACAAGAACCTAATCAAAAGAATCGGAATGGATGGAAACAAGTAATGCAGGAAACAATACAAATTGGGGCACCAGGGGTATTAGCTAAGACGTCTAATAAAGGGAAAGTTAATAGTTATACTGCTGGCGTGGCGGATTTAATTACAAAGAAACCGGTGAAATCGGATTTTCGCTTTCGGATTGGTAGTGTGACGAAAACTTTTACCGCCACGACTGTTCTTCAATTAGTAGGAGAAAATCGCGTACAACTTGACGATCCAATTGAAAAGTGGCTGCCGGGTCTCGTGCAAGGAAATGGGTATGATGGAAATCAAATTACGATACGACAACTTTTGAATCATACGAGTGGTATCGCTGAATATTTAAAGTCAAAAGATGCTGACGTAATGAATTCGAAAAAAACGTATACAGCAGAAGAAATAGTGAAAATAGGCCTTTCTCTGCCTCCAGATTTCTCGCCGGGCAAAGACTGGTTGTATTCAAACACAGGATATGTAATATTGGGAATGCTTATTGAAAAAATAACTGGTAATAGTTATGCGGAAGAAATTGAAAAGCGAATTATTGAACCTCTGGACTTGCCAAATACGTTTTTACCAGGAAATTCACCCGTCATCCCAGGAAAGAATCATGCTCGTGGATATGTGAAAATGGAAGGAACAGGCGAGTTGAAAGACATTACGTATTATAATCCGAGTTTAGCTAATGCAGCTGGAGATATGATTTCTAATGCGGATGATTTAAACAAATTCTTTTCATCTTTACTCGGTGGTAAGTTACTGAAGGAACGCGAGCTAAAAGAAATGCTTACTACAGTTCCTGTAGAAGGAAAAGGGGTTGGGGATGGATATGGTCTTGGAATCTATGAGACTAAACTTCCAAATGGTGTCTCAGTATGGGGGCACGGAGGATCAATTCCTGGGTTTATGACTTTTGCTGGTGGAGTAATTGGAGGCAAGCATACATTTGCTGTCAATGTTAATTCTTTAGGTCCGGTTGATATTCTTACACAGTTTGATAAAATGATGCAAGTTGAATTTAATAAATAGATGAAGAAAAAGCGAATAGGTTTCTGCAATAGCTGTAAATAAAAGAGATGCTTTTTAAATTTCACAAATAAGGACAGTATTAACATTCATAATATGGTATTAAGTATATGTAGAACATAAATATGATACAAGTGTATTTCAAAGTGCAATTCAATCTTATAGTTTAGTATAAAAAGGATGTCAGTTGTATGACATCCTTTTTGTTGTGGGACAAAGAGGTGTTGTTTGTTTTGAAAATTGTTATTTTTGAGAGTATTCCATATAATGAGAGGTATAGGGGCTATACAGGGGAGTTATGAATGGATAATACTTTAGTTTGTTAATTATTTTGTTTTAATAAAAAAGTAAATTGATTTGGAGTGAAATACATTGGGACAAAATCAGTTTAGATGGAGTAACAAGCAATTACGAGAACATGTAGAAATAATAGACGGTACAAGAAGTCCACACAAATTATTAAAGAATGCAACATACTTAAATTCCTATATACGTGAATGGATGCAAGCGAATATTTGGATTTATGATGACCGTATTATATATGTAGGAGAAAAGTTGCCAGAGCAACTATATAAATGTGAAGTCATTGATTGTGATGGAAAGTATGTCGTTCCCAGTTACATAGAACCGCATGCACATCCATATCAGTTGTATAACCCAGAGACGCTAGCAAATCATGCGATGCAATTTGGGACAACGACTTTTATTAATGATAATTTAACTCTATTTTTCACATTAAAACGTGAAGAATCATTTCGTTTATTAGAGGAATTTAAAAAGATTCCAGCTACTATGTATTGGTGGTGCCGTTTTGATGGACAGACTGAATTGCAAAACGGGGAATCTTTGTTTAATAGTAAAGAAATAATAGAATGGCTGAAACAAGAAGCTGTTCTTCAAGGTGGGGAGTTAACAGCATGGCCAAAATTATTACATGGTGATGATGAAATGTTAACTTGGGTGCAGGAAACGAAGCGATTGCAGAAGAAAGTAGAAGGCCATTTTCCGGGTGCATCTGAAACGACTTTAGCGAAGTTAAAACTGTTAGGTACAGATTGTGATCATGAAGCGATGACAGGGCAGGAAGCTTTCACTCGTCTTATGCAAGGTTACACCGTTTCTCTTAGAAATTCTTCCATTAGACCGGATTTAGAAGTTTTATTAAAAGAATTGTTGGAATTAGGCGTGAAACAGTTTGATAGATTTATACTTACTACAGACGGCTCACATCCTTCGTTTTATGAAAATGGAATGACAAACGTAATGATTTCTACCGCGATAAAACAAGGAGTGCCAGTAATAGATGCATACCATATGGCAAGTTATAATATTGCTCGCTATTATAATATGGAACATGTACATGGTTCGATTGCGACAGGTAGAATTGCTAATATCAATATTTTAGAAAGTAAAGAAAACCCAGTACCAATTAGTGTCCTTGCAAAGGGGAAATGGGTGAAGCGTGACGGTGTAAATACGCATGAAGCATTACATATAGACTGGAGTAAATATAAAGTAACTCCATTATCATTAGATTGGTCAATAGAAAAAGAGGATATGATTTTCTCTAATAAAACGGGGATACACTTATTAAATAACGTTATTACAAAACCATATACTAGTGAAATCAATATAGACTGTGATGAATTATCCACAGATCATGATGAATGCTTCCTCATGATGATTGCTCGTGATGGTACTTGGCGAGTAAATACAGTTGTAAAAGGTTTTGCGAAAGAATTAGGTGGTCTTGCTAGTTCTTATTCCGGCACAGGTGATATGATTCTCATTGGAAAAAGTAAAGAAGATATGCTTACAGCTTTTCGTAGAGTAAAAGAGCTCGGTGGTGGAATGGTCGTAGCAGAAAACAATGAAGTGTTACACGAAATAGCATTACCATTGCTCGGGATTATGTCTAATTTAAAAATGAGTGAATTAATACAGGAAGAGAAACAGATGGTGAAATTACTACAAGAGCGTGGCTACGCGTATGATGATCCAGCATTTACAATTTTATTCTTTTCTGCGACGCACTTGCCTTTTATACGAGTAACACCTATAGGATTATATGATGTGAAAAGTAGTAAGGTACTGGCTTCGCCGGTGAATTTAATAAAGCAATATTAAAAGGAAAGGCCCTATAATAGTCTAAATTATAGGGCCTTTTACATTATTAGTATAAGAATATTGTAAGCCTCAAATGATATAGTATCTAAATCATTTGAGGTGATATGTAAATATGAAAAAAATATTTTACATTTTAAGCATATTTATTCTGTGTGTATCGATACAACACGTTGTACATTCCCAATCAGATGCACCAAGGTTATCTTCGGATTGTCTCGAAGAAAGAAAAGTTCGAGATGAAAAGTATGTGAAGAATATAATACAGGACATTAAATCCACATTTAATTTAAATATTGATGAACATAGTTTTTGGGAAGTAAGTAAAAGAGATCTGGAGGCTGCCCATTTGATGTATGGTGGAAAGGAAAATGATTCTTATTATAATTCGCTAACTAAAATTTATGATAGTGGTGGATTTAGCGAACAGCCCAGCTTATTTGTGAGGGCGCAAGAAGCATTTTTACTTTATAAAGAAAAAGATAATATCAATGTAATGAAACGCCTAAAACTAGACGTTGAAAAAGGGGAATGGCTCGTTATAAAAACGAAAAAGAAGAAAGGGAAAAAAGTGAAATTCAAGCCTTTGCAATGTGAAAAAGATTATATGAAAAAGAGAAATGAATAACAAAATACGTATTCATGCTGTTTTTATTCAATGATATTTTGCTGTTGATTTGAAATAGAAAAAGGTAAACGAACATATTAGCTTTATGGAATATGTTTGTTTACCTTTTTTTGAGAGATTTAAAAATTGGGGATGTAGTCAGTTGGAAATTACTTACTGGATAATGAACTTATATTATTCAATGAATTTGTTCTTCATAAACATTAGATTTTGTGTCAAATGATTTATACATTGCCGAACCACCTATGTATATTTTATTCTACAGTATTTATAAAAGAATATTGGCCATGCATAAGAAATATGATTGGCACAGTTTTTGCTTGTATTAAATGTAAGGAAGGGAGATTGTATGTAAGGAATCTGTACTCGTAATAGTATAAAACAAGCTACTATTGCATTATTAATCATAGTTGTATTTATAGCGGAACTGTAAATACATACAAATAAGTAGGTTTTCGGTTTAAAAATTCTGAATTTTCTTTCAAATCATTAGGGGGCAATGGTATGGTTAAATATTCGAAAATTTCTAAGTGGATTCTTGGTGTTGGACTAGTGACAATAACATGTAATGGTTTGCAAATTCAAGCAGAGACAAAAGAGAAAAATGTGAAGAACGTATTACAAATGGAGCCGGTAGGAATACAGAAATCTGTTGATGAATTGGCGCACCCTTCAAAAGTACAAGAAAATGCATCTTTTACAAAACGGTTAAAATTAGCGGATTTATCGCAGCGTCCACTAGCACCAAACGATAATATTAAACCGTTAGCTGAAGAAAAAAAGTATTCAATGGCTGAGTTAAATCAATTAAATAATAAACAATTAACTGATCTTCTTGTGACAATTAAATGGTATCAAATTCCAGAATTATTTCAGTTTAATAGTGATAGTCTTAAATTCTATCAAGATGATAGTCGAATGCAAGCAATTATTAATAAACTAGCAGAACAAGGACAAGCTTATACGAAAGATGATTCAAAAGGGATTGAAACATTAGTAGAAGCTCTACGTGCAGCATTTTATTTAGGTTTTTACCATGATGAATTAAGCAAACTAAATGAGCGTAGCTACCATGATAAATGTTTACCAGCTTTAAAAACAATTGCAAAAAATCCAAATTTCAAACTTGGTACATCAGAACAAAATAAAGTAATTGCATCATATGGAAAATTAATTGGAAATGCATCAGCAGATGTTGAAACGGTTTTATATGCAGGTGAAATTTTTAAACAATATAATGATAATCTTGCAACTTTCATTGAAGACCGAACAAAAGGAGACGCTATATATGAGTTGATGAAGGGAATTGACTTTGATATTCAGACGGATATGTACACGACTGGAAAAGAGCCAAAAGATACGATGTGGTTTCGAAATATTGATAACTTTATTAATGAAGTAAATCGTTTTGCACTACTTGGTACAGTAACAAATAAAAACGGATGGTTAATTAATAATGGAATTTACTATGCTGGACGATTGGGCAAGCTTCATAGCACGCCGACAAAAGGACAACAAGTTGTTACAGATGCAATGCGAATTTATCCATATTTAGGAGAGCAATACTTTGTTGCGGCAGAACAAATTACTACAAATTATGGAGGAATAGATGCGAACGGAAAAACTGTAAATTTAGATCAAATTCGAGAAGAGGGTAAAAAGAAATATTTACCGAAAACGTATACGTTTGATGATGGAGCAATTGTCTTTAAAGCTGGGGATAAAGTTAGCGAAGAGAAAATTAAACGTCTATACTGGGCGGCAAAAGAAGTGCGTTCTCAATTTTATCGTACAGTTGGTAGCGATAAACCACTTGAAAGTGGACATGCTGATGATGTGTTAACGATGGTTATTTATAATAGCCCAGATGAGTATCAATTTAATCGTCAACTGTACGGATATGAAACGAATAATGGTGGGATTTATATTGAAGGAACAGGGACTTTCTTTACATATGAACGTACACCAGAGCAAAGTATTTATAGTTTGGAAGAATTATTCCGCCATGAATTTACGCACTACTTACAGGGAAGATACGAAGTTCAGGGATTATGGGGACAAGGAGAAATGTATCAAAATGAACGTTTAACATGGTTTGAAGAAGGAAACGCAGAGTTCTTTGCAGGTGCAACGCGATTAGATAGTGTAGTACCGCGAAAAAGTATAATTGGTGGGTTATCTAATGATCCTGCAAAACGTTATACAGCATCACAAACATTAAATGCGAAATATGGAACGTGGGATTTTTATAATTATTCGTTTGCGCTGCAATCATATATGTATAATAAGCGCCCTGAAATGTTCGATAAAGTGCATGATTTGATTCGCGCAAATGATGTTTCAAGTTACGATGCATACCGTGCTACATTAAGCAAAGATAATAAGTTAAATGAAGAATATCAATCTTATATGCAAATGCTTATTGATAATCGCGATAAGTATACAATTCCACAAGTATCAGATGAGTATTTAACTCAGCATGATCCAAAATCGCTTTCGGAAATTACTTCAGATATTACGAATGAAGCGAAATTAAAAGATGTGAAAGTAACAAAGAATAAATCACAATTCTTTAATACATTTACACTACAGGGGACATATACAGGAAGTGCGGCTAAAGGAGAAGTTGAGGACTGGAAAGTGATGAATGAAGCAACAAATGATATGTTGAAACGTCTTTCAGGAAAAGAGTGGACTGGATATAAAACATTGACTGCTTATTTTGTAAATTACCGTGTAAATAATGCTGGGCAATATGAATATGATGTTGTGTTTAGCGGAGTGAATACGGAAGAAGGTACGGCTGTAGAAAAAGAACCAAATAATTCATTTGAAACAGCAAACCCACTATCTTTGAATATTTTGTTAAGAGGAACCTTGAGCGATCAAGATCAGGGGGATAAATTTGTTATTGATGTAAAGGATCAAAAAGATTTACAAATTTCTGTTACGAACGAACAAAATCTTGGACTGAACTGGGTATTATATTCTGAATCAGATCTAAATAATTATGTAGCTTATGCAACAAAACGTGATGGAAACAAATTGCTTGGAAATTATAATGCAAAGCCAGGGAAATATTACTTAAGTGTATATAAGTATGGTGGTGGAACAGGGAATTATACGGTACAAGTAAAATAGTTTACTATAATTTATTTTGAAAGGAAACTTATTGCATTTTTTAGCAAAATAAAGTATGTAATGTTAAAAATTAAACTATATCAATATATCCCTGTTCTAATTATAGAACAGGGATATATTGGCTTTATATTTTTAAATTAAATAATCTCATTGGATTTTGACAAGAAAATAATTAATATAGATTTGAATTCTCATTCGTAAAGAATACTTTAATCTTCTTAATGCTCTTTCATTTTTGTCTCAATGCTTGTTTTCAAATCAGTTGATACTTGATTGAAATACCCCAAAACGATCTCCCTAATATCATCGGATATAACTTTCAAATCACTAGCTAAGTTCTCAGCGAGATGTTCTTTTTCTATCGGTTTTAACTTCGTATAAAATTCACCAGCCTGCGTAAAGTCATTCTGTTTTGTTATAGAAGTTCTTTCAAGTTTACCTTCAACGTACCTTCCGTCACCGCTTGTAATTTGATTAGCGGGTGTCCAATCTTGCTGTTGGTTAATCGTTAATTTGCGAAATTCGGGACCAATTCTTCTTCTTTGTGAATCACTGTAAATGTTAGCGCGCCCTTGCAGCATTTTATCATCTGATAGTTCTGCACCATCCAGTAAATTAGAAGGGGAGAATGCGACTTTCTCTACTTGTTCCATAAAATTTTCAGGATTTTTATTTAATACCATTTTCCCGACTGGTATGAGAGGATACGTCTGTTCATCCCATACTTTTGTGTCATCTAAAGGATCATAAGATAGGTAAGCTTCATCTTTCGGATCCATGAGCTGGACGTATAAACCATACTCCACTGGTTTACCATTTTCAATAGCATCATATAAATCTTTCCCGCTATAATCAGGATTTTCAGCAGCTAGTTTAATTGCTTCTTTATTAGTAATGTACTGTACACCTTCAAATGGGTACCAATGATACTTTACATACTTTCGATTACCTTCCGCATTTCTCCATACATATGTATTAACACTATGTCCTGGAATGTGGCGAAGACTTTTGGCCGTACCATTATTAGAGTATAAACGGACAACAAAATGAATAGATTCAGGTGCTTTAGCGACAAAATTCCAAAATCTATTAGGGTCTATTAAGTTATTTTTAGGTGAAGGCAATAATGCTTGAATCGTTTCAGGGAAACGCATTGGGTCACGAACAGAAAAAACAGGAATGTGATTACATAAAAGGTCAAAAATTCCTTCTTTTGTATAAAATTTTGTAGAAAAACCGCGTACATTTCTAGCAGTATCCGGTGTTCCTTTCGTACTAACAGCTAACGAAAATCGCACCATAACAGGAACTTTCTCATTAGAATTTTGTAAAAAACTTAATTTAGTATGTTCAGACATCGAATATATCGTTTGAAAATAACCGAACGCACCAAATCCTTTTACATGAACAGGTCTTTCTAAAATTTTTTCATGAATAAATTCTTGTAATGACTCATGCAGTACACTATCTTGCTCTAGTACGGGTCCACGTGAACCAACTGTTTGAGAGTGAAGTTTAGCTTGTTCATTACGTTCGTCATTTTCATTAAAGTCTTTCCCTAGTATAGATTGCCCCTGTTTATCATAGTTTTCATCCATCGATATAGCCTCCAAATCTTTTTTGTCCATTGTTACTAAATATGATTCTATAGCCTTAATTATGTATGACACGCACAGTTCAAAGCAGTAACATACCGCTAGATGAAAAAAACACATATGTAGTGGACCTGTTGAAATAGAAGAAATTATGGAAAAATGAATATCGGGAAGAGAAAGCACACGTTTTACTAAAAATGTGGAAGAAAACCACTATTAAAATTTCAATCTTAAAACTTAATTTATAAACGATTATATAGAGAATGAACGTTAAAAAAGGGAAAATAACTAGGAGGAATTTAACATGTCGGATTGGTTTCAATTAGATAAAGAATATATGATGTCTACATATTGTCGTACAGAGGTTGCAATGGAAAGAGGAGAAGGGTGTAAACTGTATGATGTAGATGGTAAAGAGTATTTAGATTTATTTTCTGGCGTAGGAGTAAATGTATTAGGATACAATCATCCTAAAATTGTACAAATGACAATGGAGCAAGTTGCGAAATCGTTGCATTTACCGTTTCATTTTTTAAACCCAGTTGCAATTGAATATGCAAAGAAATTAGTTGATTGCTCTTTAAAAAACGGAAAAGTCTTTTTTACAAACTCTGGTACGGAAGCGACAGAAACAACGTTGAAATTAATTGATAAATATAGAGCTAATAAGGGTGAAGAACGTGAAGGAATTGTAGTACTGAAGAATAGTTTCCACGGGCGTACGTTAGGAGCACTTCATTTTACGAGACAGGAAAGTGTATATCAAAATTTCCCTAAAACATCTATTCCTGTATATGAAGTAGAGCGCGAGAATATAGACCAATTAGAAGAAACCATTATTAAAGAAAATCCAATTGCGATTATGCTAGAGCCTGTTTTAGGTAGCGGGGGGATTTATCCTTTATCAAGTGAATATTTACATGGTGTTCAAAATTTATGTGAAAAATATAATGTACTTCTTGTCGTTGATGAAGTTCAAAGTGGTATGGGTCGAACGGGAAAATTATTTGCTTATCAAAATTTTAATATCACACCGGACATTATTCAAATTGGTAAAGGAGCAGGAGGCGGGATACCGCTAGGAGGAATTATTGTAGGTGAAAGGTTATGTGATGTATTTTCACCAGGAGATCACGGGACAACATTTGCTCATTCATCAATGGGAACAGCTTTAGGTTTAACTGTATTAAATACATTACTTGATGATGGGTTAATGCAAGAAGCTTATGAAACGTCACTATATTTGAATGACAAACTGCAAGATATTCAGAAAGAAAATGCTTATTATATTCAGGAAGTACGTCATGCGGGGATGATGTTTGGGATAAGTGTGAATGACACGAATGAAAATGTGAAGAAATTACAGATTGAGTTAATGAATAAAGGGATGTTAGTCGATGTAACACAAGGGAATATTATTCGATTACTTCCGCCGTATATTATTACGAAAGAGGAAATTGACGCATTCACTTATGAGTTTATTTCCTGTGTTCATAACATAGCTGCTACAGCAAGTATTTAAAAAAATATAAAAAATATAAAAAGCTGAAGAAGCCGCTATTTTAGCGGCTTCTTCAGCTTTTTAAAATAGTAAATTACTTAACCTAGAGAGCATCTTATTGGACAAATAATTAATTATGTGAAACAATAATAACAGATAAGGAGACGTTAATTTTCCTTAAGTGCTTCGAATTAATTTTATTCAATAAGAGAAGGTGTGCTTAAAGAAGTTAAATTAAAAAGGAGCTGTTTTATTATATGCAACAAAATAATGATTTAAATTTTGAACCTCAAGACGTTAATATTGTCAATCCTAAACAAGCCAGGAAAGCAGTAATTGCTACTGGTATAGGGAACGCAATGGAGTGGTTTGACTTCGGATTATACGCGTATTTAGCGGTTATCTTAAGTCAATTATTCTTCTCAGGTGTTGATAATAGTGGATTGCAACTTGTACTTACATTCGGTACATTTGCAGCAGCCTTTCTCGTTCGACCAATCGGAGGTGTATTCTTTGGTAGAATAGGAGATAAGTACGGCCGAAAAATCGTGTTAAGTACTACTATTATTTTAATGGCACTTTCTACATTATTCATCGCATTACTACCAACCTATGAACAAATTGGTGTATGGGCACCAATACTACTTTTAGTTGCCCGAATGATTCAAGGCTTCTCTACAGGCGGCGAATATTCAGGAGCAATGGTTTATATCGCAGAATCTTCTCCAGATAAAAAGCGTGGTATACTCGGTAGTGGTCTTGAAATTGGAACACTCTCAGGTTACATTGCTGCATCGGTAATTGTTACCATTTTGACGTTATTGTTAACAGATGAGCAAATGCTCAGCTGGGGATGGCGTATTCCGTTCTTAGTAGCTGCACCAATTGGTTTGGTCGGTTTATACTTACGCCGTCATCTAGATGAATCTCCAATCTTTGAAGAGATGGAAAAAGCACAAGAGGAATCTGAAGACAATGAACAATTTTCATTTATGGATATTATTAAATATCACAAAAAAGACTTCTTATTAAGCACAGTAATTGTCGCCTTCTTTAATATTACGAATTATATGATTCTTTCGTATATTCCTTCTTATCTAACTCAAGTACTTAAAGTCAAAGAAACAACGGGCTTATTAATTATTTCTATTACGATGGCACTTATGATTCCACTAGCACTATATTTCGGTAAATTAAGTGATAAAATTGGTAATAAACGCGTCGTGCAAATTGGTTTACTTGGTTTAACTGTATTTGCAATTCCAGCATTTTTACTAATAGGTAACGGACATATTGCAGCTATATTTGCAGGTATTTTCGTACTAGGTTTCTTCTTAAGTGTATATGAAGGAACATTACCTTCATTATTACCATCACTCTTTTTCACTGATGTACGTTATCGAGCACTTTCGATCTCATTTAATATTTCTGTATCGATATTCGGTGGAACAACACCGCTTGTATGTTCATACTTAGTTCATGCAACTGGTAACCCGCTTGCGCCAGCATTTTATTTGACGGGTGTAAGTATTATTGGATTAGTTGTATTTATTGTATTATTTGTTACGACTTCAGGGCGTGCGCTAAAAGGTTCATATCCTACAGTAGAAACGAAAAAAGAAGCACACCTAATCGCTAAAGAAGACCCTGAAGAAACACTTTGGTGGCATGAAGAGTCATTAGAAATTGAAGCAGGGAAGAATGCTTCCATTTAAAAAGCAACGTAGAAGTATAAAAAGACTCCTATGAATATAGGAGTCTTTTTGTTACGTTATTTCTTTCGTTTCTTCAAACTTTTCTGATAGGCATAAAGCTTATGAATCTCTTCCTTAAATTCATGCAGAAATACAATGCTTTTACCATTTGAATAACGCACCGTATTATAAGCATCTATAATAATATCACTTTGAATATTTACATCTTCTTCATCATTTATTCTTTCTAGCCAAGCTTCAACAGTTTCTCCCCGTTTTCTATTTAAAGGAGGGGTTAACTTACTCTCTAACTTGAAAATTTCCTTCCGAATTTCGTTATGCGGCGGTTTATTTCGTTTAAAACGATTTTGGTTTGTTCCTTCTTTATTAGTAATAATAGTAGATTCGAAGGCGGGCATATTTGGTAAACTGAATTGTTTTCGTTTTTTTACTATTTTCCAAACGACGTAAATAGCGATAGCTGTACATGCTATTATGGTAATGCTATTTATGAGTGTGGGGTCAAAATCAGGAAGTTTTTCCCCATTGTCTTCAATTTTAGGTTTTAAGAGATGCCCTTTACTTGCCCAAACCCCTTCAGTATCTTTCAATTCAGCTGCTATGAGAAATGGATTTATAACATAACCGACTCCTAACGCGACTACTTCTGTGATAAAGCTAAAAATAAGACGAATAAAAGGAAAAACTAAAACAAGTACTATACTCATTACACCAATCGTAATGATAGAAGTGAAACGTAATAACTGTTGATTCCGATTTGCCCCAGTTAACCAAAATGTAATCATAATGTGTATAACTAATAGTAACAGCTTCCACAAAGGTGGAAAGGGCGCATAAAATATGGCTGAAATACTAAACCAAACAATACCGCCTAACGATTTTTGAACTGGATATCCTGGTCCGACTACATGTACGATAAAGAAGAAAAGCGGTAACATAATTGTGCCGAATAGAGAGAATGGGAGAAGGAAAGAACAACCAATTATTTGAGTAATGAACAGTATGACAAATCCGGTTGTTTTTTTATTCATAAATTTATGAATAAGAAATACGCCTATATAGCCTGTTGCTAAAAATATGGCAATAGCAACAAGGTCATCCCTTTCTGTTAATAATGAAAGGAGGAGAAGCAAAATAAAGTCATTAACGTGATAGAGCCAAGTTTTCAACCGATTCCACCATCCCTTCGCTATTAATGAGGAACGTTGGCTGCGAGAGAAGAGGGAGTTCATTTTTCTGTAAACCAATGTATATCATTGTAGACGAACGTTCTCTCTTTCTCGTTACATAATGAAGGAATCCTTGTTTCGGAAGTAACGTACTATCATCTGAAATACGTGCTAATTCTTCTAAAGCTTTTGCATATTGTGTTTGCCCTTCATGTAACGATAAATGTAATGCACCACCTTCTGCTAATACACTAATAAATAATTCAAACGGTATGTGATGCTTCGTTGCATATTGGCAAATATATGTTGCGAATGAAATTAAATCTTCAACATTATCTTTCCAACCAAATCCACGATCGGCAGCTAAAGAAAGACAAATCGTCCAACTATAATTTTTTACAGGTTCAAATTGCTTCGCTTGTAATTCTTGCATTTTAGCAGATGCCTTCCAATGAATAGAGCGGAAAGACTCACGCTCATATCGCTTTACACCGATAATAGATGTTTCATCATTGTAAAAAGAAAAATTAGTTCGATAAGAACCAGTTAGAAGTTGCTGAAGTTCTTGCAAACCTGCTACTTCTTTAGGAGAAGGATACACAATAATTTCAGTTTTTAACTTATCGAAAACAGGTAAGTGTACATTTAATAAATGAAAAGGATCTTTTAAAACGCATTCGAACTGTTCAATTTGAAACACACCACGTTTCGTTGCGGTTAATGTTAAATCCCATTTTTGCGCCGAATGTGCAGGTTGTGAAAATGGAAAAGAGAATAACGTTTTTGATATTCGTTCAATACCTTGATCTTTATGCTGTATAAGAGACGAATCTAAATGAAAATAACAAACACCATTAACGAGAGGGATATGTGCACCGTTTTTCAAATGAATAAAAAACTTTCCAGATTCATCAGGGAAAAGCCGAGTTGTTTGTCTCTCGTTTATAACTTCAAATTTTTTCTCTATGTAAGCGACATATTTATAAATGAAAATCGCAAATAAATAATAGGAGAAAAAGAGAAACATTATAATTCGTTGCGGCATAAAAAAGGTAAATAGTATAGCGCCTGGTACAGTTAGTTGAATAATATGGAGTTGAAAAAATAAAGGTACAGTTACAACACGCTGTCCATTCATGCTTGCTCAATCTCCACAGGTACGTCAACTTCTTTTAAAATACTTTGCATTATATCATTTTTAGTCGTGCGCAGGGCACCTTCCATTGATAAGACAATACGGTGATTCCAAACAGAAGGAGCTAAAAATTGTATATCTTCAGGGGTGCAATATTCTCTCCCGCGTAAGAAGGCTAATGCTTGAACTGCGCGCACTAAAGAAAGTGTGGCACGTGGGCTTACACCGTTAGCGATGTAATCGTGATTTCGAGTAGCTTGTGCAAGTTTAATTATGTAATGTTCTAACGGTTCTGATATGAAAATTTCTTTTATTCGTTTCTGTGATTCTAATATATCTTCTAAAGAGATAACAGGTGTGACACGTTCTAGCGGTATATCGTTACGAAAACGTCGCATCATTTGTAACTCACCTTCAGGAGTTGGATAACCGATTGAAATCGTCATTAAAAAGCGATCAAGCTGTGCATCTGGAAGAGGAAAAGTCCCTTGTGATTCAATTGGGTTTTGCGTTGCAATAACAAAGAACGGTTTTGGGAGAGGAGTAGACTGTTTTTCAAGCGTCACTTGTCGCTCTTCCATCGCTTCTAACAAACTAGATTGTGTTCTCGGCATTGCACGGTTAATTTCATCTGCTAGCAAAATGTTTGTCATAACGGGTCCAATTCTTAACTCAAATTCACTTGTTTTTGGGTTAAAGTATTCAATACCTGTTACATCACTTGGAAGTATATCAGGGGTAAATTGAACACGAGAAAAACTACCGCCAATACTTTTTGAAATGGTTTTCGCCAGTAACGTTTTCCCAGTACCAGGCACGTCTTCGAGTAGTACATGTCCATCAGCAAGCAGTGAAACAAGCAGTAGATCAATAACATTTTCTTTACCAACAAACACAGATCCTATGTTTTCTTTCAATTTATTTATCATATGTACCATTCCTTTCAGTATAAAAGAGCTAATATTTCTATATTTTAACAAATTATTCAGAAAATTAGTATGATTTTTTAATTCAAAGAAATAGATATTTAATTATTAAATTAAGCTTGCATATTTTGGAATATGATTATACAATATCGGTATACGATGTATCGTGAGTCGATATATCATAAGGCGATGTATCGGAGGTAGTTATAATGAATGCGAAGGCGCAAAAATATATTCCGTTAACTGAGGCGACATACTACATATTATTGTCACTTGTAAAGCCAATGCATGGTTATGGAATTATGCAAATGGTAGAAGAGATGACAAATGGAGAAGTAAAACTCGGTCCTGGTACGTTATACGGGAATACGACGAAATTACTTAAAGAAAAATTAATTGTTGAAGTTGCCTCTACAGATAGAAAGAAGTGCTATGAGTTAACGCCGTTTGGGAGAGAAGTGTTAGAGCTCGAGTATAACAGGTTACAGAGATCTGTAAGGAATGGGAATAGTATATTAGGGGAGTGAATGAGAGATGGAGACAAAGAAGGTATTTAAATTTTTCATGGCATGGAGTTTAGAAAAAGAAGAAGCTTTTTTACGGAAAATGCATCAAAAAGGTTGGGCGTTACAAAGGTATAATTTGTTGTATACGTTTAAGAAAACAGAACCGAAAGATGTAATATATAAAGCGGATTTTAGATTGGTTTATTGGGATTCAAAAGAAAAACAACAGGAGTACTTTGAAATATATGAAATGTCTGGTTGGAAACGTGTCACAAGTTTTACAAGATGGAATTATTTTTGTAAGGAAGTAGAGAAGGGAATTGAGTTACCTGACATATATTCAGAGAAGGACACGAAGGTGCAAAAAATGAAGGAATTATTACAATTTTTCGCATTAATTTCAATAACTATATTACCCTCAATGTATAGCGTATTTTTAAGTTCAACAGAATCAAGAGTGCCAATTTGGGCGAAAGTTATGACAGGGCTTGTAGGTTGTATGTATGCTTATTTCTTCATGAGAATTTTTTGGAAAATCAAGAAATTGAAAAGTGAAATATTATAATAAAGATTAGACTCTAGAAGAAGATAATGATGAATGACATCATTATCTTCTTCTTTAATTTTTATGTAATTCTATTTTGTTAACTATTTTTTATATA
>NZ_JBMOWC010000014.1:0-133914 GCF_049310765.1 Bacillus sp. PSXD-155
TGGAGCTGACGAATACTAATAGATCGAGGACTTAACCATATAATATGAAGCAATGTTATCTAGTTTTGAAAGAATATAAAAAACTTGTTGACTTTTAAAAGTAAATGAGTTAAAATGATTCTTGTCTTAAATGAATACAGTCTGGTAATGATGGCAGAGAGGTCACACCCGTTCCCATACCGAACACGGAAGTTAAGCTCTCTAGCGCCGATGGTAGTTGGGACCTTGTCCCTGTGAGAGTAGGACGTTGCCAGGCAAAATGGAGGATTAGCTCAGCTGGGAGAGCACCTGCCTTACAAGCAGGGGGTCGGCGGTTCGATCCCGTCATCCTCCACCATATATGTCGGAGGGGTAGCGAAGTGGCTAAACGCGGCGGACTGTAAATCCGCTCCTTCGGGTTCGGCAGTTCGAATCTGCCCCCCTCCACCATTCTTAATTAATGGGCTATAGCCAAGCGGTAAGGCAACGGACTTTGACTCCGTCATGCGCTGGTTCGAATCCAGCTAGCCCAGCCATTAAGAGCCATTAGCTCAGTTGGTAGAGCATCTGACTTTTAATCAGAGGGTCGAAGGTTCGAATCCTTCATGGCTCACCATTTTTAATAAAACATGCGGGTGTGGCGGAATTGGCAGACGCACTAGACTTAGGATCTAGCGCCTTTGGCGTGGGGGTTCGACTCCCTTCACCCGCACTTTTAATAAAATAACTCATACATGTCTTGCGGAAGTAGTTCAGTGGTAGAATACAACCTTGCCAAGGTTGGGGTCGCGGGTTCGAATCCCGTCTTCCGCTCCAATTTTCAATATGACATGCCGGGGTGGCGGAACAGGCAGACGCACAGGACTTAAAATCCTGCGGTGGGTGACCACCGTGCGGGTTCGACCCCCGCCCTCGGCACCATATGCGCCCGTAGCTCAATTGGATAGAGCGTTTGACTACGGATCAAGAGGTTAGGGGTTCGACTCCTCTCGGGCGCGCTTTTATTAACGGGAAGTGGCTCAGCTTGGTAGAGCACCTGGTTTGGGACCAGGGGGTCGCAGGTTCAAATCCTGTCTTCCCGATATTCCAAAAAACATGGGGCCTTAGCTCAGCTGGGAGAGCGCCTGCCTTGCACGCAGGAGGTCAGCGGTTCGATCCCGCTAGGCTCCACTTTATTTAATATATGTCTCGGAGGTATACCCAAGTTCGGCTGAAGGGATCGGTCTTGAAAACCGACAGGCGGTGAGAATCGCGCGGGGGTTCGAATCCCTCTACCTCCTCCATTTTTAAAAATGGTTTAGACATATAATAATAAAATATTTATTTTTTCCTTCATGGAGGTATACCCAAGTTCGGCTGAAGGGATCGGTCTTGAAAACCGACAGGCGGCGAGAGTCGCGCGGGGGTTCGAATCCCTCTACCTCCTCCATTTTTTAATTTAATATTGTCGCGGGGTGGAGCAGCACGGTAGCTCGTCGGGCTCATAACCCGAAGGTCGCAGGTTCAAATCCTGTCCCCGCAACCAAATGGTCCCGTGGTGTAGTGGTTAACATGCCTGCCTGTCACGCAGGAGATCGCCGGTTCGACCCCGGTCGGGACCGCCATTTATGTTGGCTCGGTAGCTCAGTCGGTAGAGCAGAGGACTGAAAATCCTCGTGTCGGCGGTTCGATTCCGTCCCGAGCCACCATTTTTTTTATGCCGGCTTAGCTCAATTGGTAGAGCAACTGACTTGTAATCAGTAGGTTGGGGGTTCAAGTCCTCTAGCCGGCATCATTTAGGGGCATAGTTTAAAGGTAGAACTGAGGTCTCCAAAACCTCCAGTGTGGGTTCGATTCCTACTGCCCCTGTAAAGTATATGGGCCTATAGCTCAGCTGGTTAGAGCGCACGCCTGATAAGCGTGAGGTCGATGGTTCGAGTCCATTTAGGCCCACCATATATTATTCCGCAGTAGCTCAGTGGTAGAGCTATCGGCTGTTAACCGATCGGTCGTAGGTTCGAGTCCTACCTGCGGAGCCATGGCCCGTTGGTCAAGTGGTTAAGACACCGCCCTTTCACGGCGGTAACACGGGTTCGAATCCCGTACGGGTCATACAAAAAAGAGTCAGCATTATGCTGGCTCTTTTTTATTTTGTTGATCCTTTTTATCATTTTACTTTCCAGAAATAAATAAAGGAATTTTGGAAAAGCTATGGTATGTATAAAAAGGAGGAAATAAATAATGACACGAGTTAGAGACTTAATGAGTACCCATATTGTACATTGTACACCGCTAGACAATGTATATGAGGCAGCTGTAAAAATGAAGGAAGAATCGGTTGGGTTAATTCCTGTTGTTGAAAATGAGCAGGTTGTTGGGCTTGTTACTGATCGAGATTTAGTTGTTCGAGGGATTGCTGAAAAACATCCTGGATCTAATAAAATTACAAATGTAATGACAACAAATATTATCTCAGTTTCTCCAAATGATTCTATTGAAAAAGCTACAGAGCTAATGGCACAGTATCAAATTAGACGGTTACCAGTAGTTGATAGTGGTCAGCTTATTGGCATGTTAGCACTAGGAGATTTAGCTATAAGGGAATCGGCAGATGATCAAGCTGGATTTGCCTTGAGCGAAATCTCAGAGCGTACAGAGTAAATTGAAACTTTAATTAACCGAGATTTTAATGGTCACTCATAAAGAGCTAAATTATATATAAAGCTCAGATGCATTATTCTAGTATATATGGATTAAACTAATATGTTAGCGTGATGTATCTGAGACATTATATAATAAGGATATGGTTAATAATTTCCACAGTTTTTTTAAATTTGTTATTCTTCATTTTTAATAAGAGAAAAGATGATATACTGATAGATATAAGTATTATGAGAGATTTCGAATATAACAATATTAATTTTTAGTGGTACGATAATAAATTAATATTTCCTACATAGATGAAAAGGGAAGGGGAATTATATGAAGGCTGTACAGGGCGATCCAAATTGGAATTTGGTTACAGATACATATATAGAACCAAATAATTTTGCTGAATTATTTTCTTTGCTTGTACCTTGTCACCCAAAAGGTGAGGGGAAAGAACGAACTATATTAGTATGGAAAGAGAAAGAATTTTATAAAGAAGAAAATTTAGCGGCATTTATCGTATATGGCATGAATAAAGTAAAGAATTTACCGCAGTTTCATAAAGATGAAATTCCAACTTTAGTGCGTATTCTTCGCTTATGCCAAGAGATTGGTTGGTATGAAGAGGCAAATGCTTTTATGATAGCACAAGGATTAGCTGAGTTTGTTCATACTTCATTGGAATATGAAACATGGGATCTTTTGACGCAATCAGTTGCTTTAAACTATTTAATTATTAAATATCGTATAGGTGAATTGACAGATAGGGATATTGAAATTTGGGATAGAGTTAAATTTAATGAGAAATGTATAACCGATTGTAAACATTTATTATCTCATAAAGAAGTATTGGAATTTACATTCTTTTATATGTGCAAGAGAGCGAAATCATTATCAAAAGAGCAATTAAATAGTGATATGATGAGTTTAGCAATGTATTGTAATACTTTCGTATATGATTTATATACACATGATTTATTACGGAAATATCGTAAGTGTACAGATTTCCTATCATATTATGGACCTAGTCAGGCAGTTTTAGCATGTCAAAGAGCTGTATTATCTCAAATTTCCGATCGCTTAGACCCATTAAAGACAACACATGTAGATGATTATTTATATGTAATGAAAGAAATGATGGAGCATATGACGATAGGAGTAATGGATCGATACGGTCATTTTATTGGAAAGCTACTATCTTATGTGCCATTTTTCGAGATGATACAAGTTCCACAGCATGCATATTATTGTGAAGAATTACTGTATATTTGTAAGGGCATTGAATATAAAGAAGAAACACTACGCAATTATATATTTATACAATTACATGATTGTTTACCATCATTCTTTAGGCTATTTCTTAAAAATAAGCGTTACGCAACGATTCATGATATTCTTTTCTATTGGTGCGATGACGAACAACGAATGAGCTTAGAGAAAAAATATAATCTGAGCTTTATTTATGAAAAATATGCTTGTGGATAAACAATATTTTCGATATGAAAAATTAATATAAATTAAAAAGGATCTCCAGTTTATGTGAGATCCTTTTTTGTTAGTAAAACAAGGAGAAAGTGATTAAAACAAGAAACAACATTCCATATAGGAGAAGTTGTGCAGTATAACTTCCTTGTATACCAAAAAAAGTATTGGCTTTCTTATACAAAAGCAATATGTATTTTATTGGAGTATCTTTGAAAGATTGGTACACAGTGTCTCCTCTTTCTAAGCTTCTTGTTCTTGTTTTTGTTTTTGGTTATAAGGGACATTAATATATCTAGCTACAAATAATAAAACAGCCATAAAGAATACTGGAAATACAGTAGATAAATAAAAGCCATTACTAATTATATTTGTTATGAGAGCACTCAAAAGAAATATAGCGTTATAAATATGGGCAATTTTTTGTTTTAGTTGCACTTGAAATGATTCCATCATAATTTCTAATGCAACAAAAGCAATAATAATAGATAAAAATACAATGTTTGTATTGTAAATGATTAAACAACAGATTAAACCTAAAAAGGCTGCGTATTCAATTATAAGAGGTATATTGCGTGGCATACAATTTACCTAACTAAATATGGCAGTGGATTTACTGCATTTGTTTTTTCAAAATTCCATTCTCCATTATGTAATTCAAAATGAAGATGTTGCCCGTATGAATGACCTGTGTTGCCCATATGACCTACTAATTGTCCAGCTTGTACTTGATCACCAGTTTGTACAGTGCGATCCTTCATATGAGCATAAACAGTTGTATATAATTTCCCATTGATTTGATGCGCAATGAACACAACATTGCCATAGCTAGCTGAATAATAAGATTTCACAACTTTACCTGCAGCAGCAGCTTGGATAGAGACGTTCCCTGGAGCAGCAATATCTATACCATAATGCATTTGTTCCCAGCGTATATCAAAGGTTGAGCTAATTCTTCCTTGAGCAGGGAATTTGAAAGCAGCTGGAATAGATGAAGGCTGATCTGTTTTAGTCTGTGGTTGATTTTGTACTACATAGTGTTTTGCTACATATCCGTATCCTGTGCCAAAACGAATTTTATACCAAGTTCCTACAGTTTCTACTACTTGTACTTGTGTACCGTTTTGTAATGAACCGAGTAGAGCGCTACTTGTACTAGTGTTGCTACGTACATTCAGATTAGGTGTTGCAACAGTATATTTTGTATTATTTTGAACGGTGATTCCTTTTACTAAGGGTTGTGAACCATTAGAGATGAATGCTTTTTGTACGTAACCCGTTTGGCCATTATGTGATATTTTATACCATTCGCCTTGATCTTCTTGAACGGTAATAAACTTGCCATTTGGTAATACATCTAAAATGGAAGATTCTAAATTAGGTTCAGAGCGAACGTTTAATGCATTAGCATTGACGATGTATTGATCATTAGATTGAAGTTTGTTTTTTAGTAAAATAGCATCTTTTTGTACATAACCTACTTTATTATGAACAGATACTTTATACCAACCATTAGTTGTTTCAAGGATGTTCACTTTTGTATTAAAGCGAATTGTATCAATTGATGTGCTCTTTACGTTATCTTCTGTATGTAATGCTACTTGATCGACTTTGACATACCCAGTTTTAACATTAGATAATTGTTCAGCGTTTGCTTTTTGTACATTTGTTTCACCCATAGAAGGAAGTAAAGAAGCAATCGCTACAGTAGTTGCTGTTAAAGCAGTAGCTTTCATATTCATGGAATAGAGACCTCCTCTAGTTGTATAGTTGTAATTTTATTATAGTATAAAGATATAATATAGTGGGTGTATTCACATAAATGTAATATGAAATCAATATAAAAATAAATTTTTTGAGGATAATGATTCCTTTTTAAACAATTAATTGGAGTTTTATTTTCTAAAATAGAATGTATGTATTGTATAACTTTAATTTTTTTATTGATAATTAAGAAAATTAAAATAGTTGATGATGTCTTATTAGGGTGTTATACTGACAGTGATAATTTTATAGTTTGCTAGGAGAGCTGGTGTTGCCAGCTGAGAGTAGGCCGTAAGCCTTTGATCCTTTTTATTACCTGATCTAGATTATGCTAGCGTAGGGAAGCAATTCGGACACTAACAATGAGTCCCCGTTTCTTTGCGTATAGAAACGGGGCTTTTTTATTTGAAAATTTCATATTGAAACCACTAGGGGTGCTTGATTTGCTGAGAGAGGAATAATCCTTAACCCTTATAACACCTGATCTAGGTAATACTAGCGAAGGGAAGTGGAACATCGAATAAATGTATAATTTTATTTGCTGTAACCACTTCTTATATATAGAAGTGGTTTTTTATTTAGATACATATATTGAAAGGGGATAGAGAAATGAAATTTTGCGATAGATTATTAGAAACTGTGCAACCGGTTTGGGAGATGAGTCATAATCATCCGTTTGTAGTGGGTATGGGAGATGGCACGTTAGAAAAAGATAAATTTCAGTATTATATTATTCAAGATTATTTATATCTGCTAGATTATGCAAAATTATATGCGATTGGTGTTGTAAAAGCAACGAATCCACAAGTAATGGGAAAGTTCGCTGAACAAATTGATGGAATATTAAATGGCGAAATGACAATCCATAAACAATATGCAAAAAGACTTGGAATTTCTATAGAGGAGATAGAGTCTGCAAAACCATCTGCTAAAAATTTAGCTTATACAAATTACATGATGTCTGTATCTCAAAATGGCACACTTGCAGAATTAATAGCAGCGCTTCTTCCATGTATGTGGAGCTACTGGGAAATTGGAAAGCGTTTAAATGATATTCCTGGAGCAAGAGATCATGAGTTTTTTGGTGAGTGGATTCAAGGATATAGTTCGGAAGAATACGGTAATCTTTGTATTTGGTTAATAGATTTATTAAATGAAATGGCAGTTGGAAAGTCTGAGAAAGAACTAGATAGATTAGAGGAGATTTTCTTATATTCCAGTCGATTTGAATATTTATTCTGGGATATGTCCTATCGTAAGGAGATGTGGGGATTTGAGGAGCAAGAACATACTACAGTTTCATAATGTTTCTTTTCATTACGATGAGAAACCAATCATCCATGAATTAAATGCTTCTATACATGAGAAAGAGTTTGTCAGTATTATCGGACCGAGTGGATGTGGGAAAAGTACTTTATTTCGCCTTATTACAGGCCTAGAGAAGGTAAGTACTGGAAAGATAGAACTGACAGAAACAAAGCACCATCCTGTAGGATATATGCCGCAAAAAGATATGCTTTTGCCGTGGAGAACAATTATTGAGAATGCTGCTCTGCCGCTAGAGTGCCAAGGTGTACAGAAGAAAGAAGCACAAGTAAAGGCAAAGGAACTGTTATATAAATTTGGTTTACAAGGATATGAGACAAAACATCCGAAAGATTTATCTGGTGGTATGAGGCAACGCGTATCTTTTATCCGAACTTTGTTAACGGGCGGGGAGATATTGTTATTAGATGAACCGTTTAGCGCGTTAGATGCTTTAACGAAGGCCTCTTTGCAAGAATGGCTGTTTGAACAATGGCAAGAGTGGGAAAAAACAATTTTATTCATTACTCATGATGTTGAAGAAGCGTTATTTCTTTCGAACCGAGTTTTAGTAGTGGAACAGCAGCCGATAACGACTTTGACTGAGCGGATTGTACCACTTGATCATAACAGAACACGAAAAGATTTATATAAACCGGAAGTATTAGCGCTGAAAGATGAGCTTCTTAGTATGTTACAAAGGCAGGTACTTGTGTGATGAACCGATTGAAAGAATTAGTTCCTGCTATTACACTTTCTAGTATTTTACTAGCTGTGTGGGAAATAGGAGCAAGAATTGTAGATGAGATGTACATTTTACCGTCACCGTCTGCGATTGTAATGAAGATATGGAAACTAAAAGACATATTATTTACGGTTCATTTACCTGCAACGTTATACGTCGTTTTAATAGGTGTTGTTATTTCTATCGTATTAGGTGTAGGGCTAGCGATGTTAATGAATGCGAGTACATGGATGGAAAGAGCATTTTATCCATTATTAGTTGCTTCACAAACGATTCCGATTACTGCGCTTGCTCCGCTATTTGTTTTATGGTTTGGATACACAATTTGGAGTAAGGTTGTTGTCACAGTTTTAATTACGTTTTTCCCGATTGCGGTCAATACGTATGATGGACTGCGTAGTACGAAAAAAGAATGGGAGGAGCTCTTAGTTACATATGGAGCAACGAAAAGAGATATTTTTCTTAAATTAAAGTTGCCGTCTGCTCTTCCTTATTTTTTCTCAGCTTTAAAAATTGCAGTTCCGCTTAGTGTTATCGGAGCAGCAATTGGAGAATGGCTCGGTGCACAAGCTGGGCTTGGATATTTCAGTAAGAGAATGATGACGCAGTTAGATGGAGCTGGCGTATTTGCACCCATTGTATTGTTATCATTATTAGCTATTTTCTTCGTCGTACTTATTTCCATATTAGAAAAGAAATTCATTAGTTGGAGGAAGCATTCATGAAATTTTTAAAGCGCATCTTTGTATTTACATTATTAATTGCAATGATTGCAGGATGCTCGAGTAATTCAGCATCAGACAAAAGTAAAAAAGAGAAAGAAATAACAGTCATGTTAGATTGGTATCCAAATGCGGTACATAGTTTTATCTATGCAGCAATTGAAAAAGGATACTTTAAAGAAGAAGGTGTAAAGGTAAATATTAAATTCCCTTCTAATCCGACTGATCCATTAACATTGGCAGCAGCAGGGAAGGTGACAGTTGGCTTGTATTATCAGCCAGATGTTGTTATGGCAAGAGCAAATGAGCAAATTCCAGTGAAATCAATTGGGGCTGTCGTACGTTCACCATTAAATCATGTCGTATCGCTGAAATCAGCGGGTATTCAATCACCGAAAGATTTAGAAGGAAAAACAGTAGGATATTCTGGAACACCTTTAAGTGAGATGTATTTAAAAACGATGGTAAAAGAAGCTGGTGGTAATCCTGATACAGTGAAAGTAGTTGATGTTGGATTTGATTTAGTACCAGCCTTAATTACGAAAAAAGTGGATGCGGTAACAGGGGCATACATTAATCATGAAGTACCGGTTATGCGTCATGAAGGCCATGAACCAGCTTACTTTAATCCAGCTGATTATGGAGTACCGAACTATCATGAACTTGTGTTTGTAACAGGTGATAAAACGTTGAAAAAAGATAAAGAAGCGTTGCAAGCTTTCTTACGTGGTACGAAAAAAGGCTATGATTTCATGAAGAAAAACCCAGATGAAGCATTGAATATTTTATTAAATCATCAAGAAAAAGAAAACTTCCCACTTGTGCCAGAAGTTGAAAAGGAAAGTATGAAAATTTTATTAGAGAAGATGGAAACGAAAGATGAGCCATTTTTATCAGATTCAAAAGAATCTTGGGAGAAACAAAATAAATGGCTGAAGGACAAAGGAATGACGAAAGAAACCGTTCCAGCCGATGAACTATTCGAAAATATTTTAAAGTAGGCGAATGAATATGAAAAATGAGCTCCACGTAATCTCAAATGGCCATATGCCATTCGAAGAGTTAGTGAATGTAGCGATGCAAATTGAGAGTGAGATTGATTATTTGCATATTCGTGAGCGTGAGAAGAGTACGAAGGAGTTATATGAAGGTGTGGAAAGTCTTTTAATGGAAGGCTTTCCGGCTTCTAAAATTGTCATAAATGATCGAATTGATATTGCAATTTTATTAAATATTTCTCGTGTTCAACTAGGGTATCGAAGCACAGATGTAAAGTCAGTGAAAGAAAAGTTTTCGTATTTGCATGTCGGTTATTCTGTGCATTCGCTAGATGAAGCGATAGTAGCATTTAAAAATGGAGCGGATTCACTCGTTTATGGTCATGTATTTCCGACAGATTGTAAAAAAGGTGTGCCAGCGAGAGGGCTTGAAGAAATTTCTGACATTGCAAGGTGTTTATCTATACCGATTACAGCAATTGGAGGAATTACTCCAGAAAACGCAGTGGATGTCCTTACTAATGGTGTAAGCGGTATAGCAGTTATGTCCGGAATTGTAAGTAGTAGTGACCCGTATAGCAAAGCGAAATCTTATAAGGAATCAATAAGAAAGTGGGCGGAAAAACATGTGTGAGAAGTATGATGTAGCGATTATTGGTGGTGGTGTAATTGGTAGTTCAGTTGCACATTTTCTAGCAGAAAGAGGACATAAAGTAGCGATTGTAGAGAAGCAAAGAATTGCATCGGAAGCTTCAAAAGCAGCTGCTGGTCTACTTGGTGTTCAGGCAGAATGGGATGCGTATGATCCGCTATTTGAACTTGCTAGAGAAAGCCGAGCTATATTTCCACAACTTGCAGCAGTTTTACGTGAAAAGACGGGTATTGATATTGGATATGAAGAAAAAGGAATTTATCGTATTGCTCAAAATGAAGATGAGAAGGAAAGAATTCTTCACATTATGGATTGGCAGCAAAAAACAGGTGAAGATTCCTATTTTCTAACGGGAGACCATGTGCGGGAAAAAGAGCCGTATCTATCCGAATCTATTATAGGAGCAGTATATTATCCGAAAGACGGTCATGTTATTGCATCAGAGCTTACGAAAGCATTCGCACATTCTGCGGCAATGTCAGGTGCTGATATATATGAACAGACAGAAGTGTTTGATATTCGTATTGAAAATAATAAAGTGACCGGAATTTTTACGAGCGAAGGTATTGTCACATGTGAGAAAGTCGTTATTGCAGGAGGTTCATGGAGCACGAAGTTACTCAGTTATTTTCACCGCGATTGGGGTACATATCCAGTTAAAGGAGAAGTGATTGCGGTAAGAAGTAGAAAACAACTTTTAAAAGCACCTATTTTTCAAGAAAGATTTTACATTACTCCAAAGCGCGGTGGACGTTACGTAATTGGGGCAACAATGAAGCACCATACGTTCAATAAAACTGTGCAGCCAGAAAGTATAACTTCTATATTAGAGCGTGCTTATACAATATTGCCAGCTTTAAAAGAAGCAGAATGGGAAAGCGCGTGGGCAGGATTAAGACCACAATCGAATCATGAAGCTCCTTATATGGGAGAGCATGAAGAAATAAAAGGTTTATATGCTTGCACGGGCCATTATCGGAACGGTATTTTATTAAGTCCTATTTCTGGCCAATATATGGCTGATTTAATAGAAGGAAAGCAAGAGAATCATTTGCTAGATTCATTGCTTTCTAGAAGAGTTTAGAAAGGGGATGGAAGTTTGAATTTAAAAATTAATGGTAACCAAATTGAAGTGCCAGCGAGTGTAAAAACAGTAGCTGAGTTACTTACACATTTAGAGCTAGATAACAGAATTGTTGTAGTAGAGCGTAATAAAGATATTTTACAAAAAGATGATCATACAGATACATCTGTTTTTGATGGAGACCAAATTGAGATTGTAACTTTCGTAGGAGGCGGTTGATTATGTTGAACATTGGACCATTTTCATTTCATTCTAGACTTTTATTAGGAACAGGTAAATTCCCTGATTTTGACGTACAGCAAAAGGCAATTGACGTTTCTGAAGCTGAAATTTTAACGTTTGCAGTACGTCGTATGGATATCTTTGATGCAAAGCAACCTAATTTATTAGAGAAACTTGATGTGAAAAAATATACGTTATTACCAAATACAGCAGGGGCAAAAAACGCTGAAGAGGCTGTTCGTATTGCAAAATTAGCAAAAGCTTCTGGGCTTTGTGACATGATAAAGGTAGAAGTTATTGGTGATGATAGAACGTTATTACCGGATCCGGTAGAAACGTTAAAGGCATCTGAAATGTTACTGGAAGAAGGATTTATCGTACTTCCGTACACATCTGATGATGTTGTATTAGCACGTAAATTACAAGAGCTTGGCGTGCATGCGATTATGCCAGGAGCATCTCCAATCGGATCAGGACTTGGTATTGTAAATCCATTAAATTTGGGCTTCATTATTGAACAAGCGACAGTACCAGTTATCGTTGATGCTGGTATTGGTAGCCCAGCTGATGCGGCATTTGCAATGGAATTAGGAGCAGATGGCGTGTTATTAAATACAGCTGTATCAGGAGCAAAAGATCCTATTAAAATGGCACAGGCAATGAAACTAAGTATTGAAGCAGGACGTTTAGGATTTGAAGCAGGTCGTATTGCACGTAAGCGCTGTGCAACTGCAAGTAGTCCTTTAGAAGGAATGAGCGTAGTTGAATAATCGATATTCTCGCCAAGAACTATTTTCTCCAATTGGAGCAGAAGGGCAGCAAAAGATAAGAAAAAAGCATGTACTTATTATCGGTGCAGGTGCATTAGGTAGTGCAAATGCAGAGATGTTTGTAAGAGCGGGTGTTGGCAAGATAACAATTGTTGACCGTGATTATGTAGATTGGAGTAATTTACAAAGACAACAATTGTATGCAGAGAGCGACGTAAAGAATAATCTCCCAAAAGCTATAGCGGCTAAAAAACGTTTAGAAGAGATTAATAGCGATGTAACAATAAAAGCTCTCGTTCAAGATGTAACAGCTGAAGAGCTAGAAGAACTTGTTACAAACGTTGATGTAATTATTGATGCGACTGATAATTTCGAAACACGCTTTATTGTGAATGATATAGCACAAAAATATTCTATTCCATGGATTTACGGTGCATGTGTAGGTAGTTACGGTCTTTCTTACACAATCATTCCTAGTAAAACACCATGTTTATCATGTTTATTGCAGTCGATTCCGCTTGGCGGGGCAACATGTGATACAGCGGGTATTATATCACCTGCTGTATCTCTTGTCGTTTCTCATCAAGTAACAGAAGCTCTTAAACTGTTAGTAGAAGATTACGAATCACTTCGAGATGGGCTTGTATCGTTTGATATGTGGAAGAATGAGTATTCATGTATGAATGTGCAAAAGCTTCGCCAGCATAATTGTTCTTCATGCGGAGAGAATGCATTATATCCGTATTTAAATAAAGAGAACACATCAAAAACAGCAGTCTTATGCGGGCGAAATACAGTTCAAATTAGACCACCTCATAAAGAGGAAATGAATTTTGAACAATATAAAGAGTTGCTGGAAGGTCGCGTGAATGATTTAAATGTAAATCCATATTTACTATCATTTTCTGTTGAAGACAAGAGGTTAGTCGCCTTTAAAGATGGCCGTGTGCTCGTACATGGAACGAAAGATATAAGCGAAGCAAAAACGATTTATCATCGCTATTTTGGATAGAAAAGGATGAGTGGGATGAAAGTGAATAAAGCTTTAACAATTGCAGGGTCTGATAGCGGCGGCGGTGCTGGAATTCAGGCAGATTTAAAAACATTCCAAGAGCTTGGTGTATACGGAATGACGGCTATTACGGCAATTACTGCTCAAAACACGCTTGGCGTTCAAGGGGTATATCCTGTTCCGTTAGAAGGTATTACAGAACAGCTGAATTCAATTGGTACGGATTTAACACCAGATGCAGTGAAACTAGGAATGTTATTTAGTAGTGAAATAATTCAAATTGTTGCAGAACAAATTAAAAAATTTGGCTGGAATAATATTGTGCTAGATCCCGTTATGATCGCAAAAGGCGGTGCATCATTATTACAGCAAGAAGCAGTTCATGCATTAAAAGAATATTTATTACCAGTAGCAACCGTTATAACACCGAATGTTCCAGAAGCAGAAGTGTTAACTGGGATGGAGATTCATAATGTTGAAGATAGTAAGGAAGCTGCAAAAGTATTGCACAAATTAGGTGCTAAATATGTGCTTATGAAGGGCGGACATGCAGAATATCAAGGTAATGAAGTAATTGATTTCCTCTTTGATGGAGAAGAATTTATTGAGTTTAGAAGCGAGCGAATTCCTTCAAAGCAAACGCACGGAAGTGGGTGCACATTTGCTTCAGCGGTTACAGCAGGACTTGCGAAAGGATACTCAATTGAAGATGCTGTTCAAGAAGCAAAACGATTTATTAGTATAGCAATTGAAGAGCCATTGAATATTGGTAGTGGTCATGGACCAACGAATCATTTTGCGTATAAAGTGAATAGAACGCGTGTATAGATAAGTGAAAAGCCAGTTTTATAACTGGCTTTTTTTCTGTTTACTTTTTCAAAATACAGGAGTAATATATCAGCCAGAATATATTTTTTTGTAAACGCTGAGTCCAATTATATGGAGCGGAGGAACCAATTTGTGCAGTGTCACTAGGGGTGAATCTTTCAAATTTGAAAGTAGGGCTACTCTCAAAGCCCGAATCCGACAGCTAACTTCGTAAGCGTCTTGAGAGAGGACGGTGCCATGATGGATACATCACTTCATCGATCTGATTAGTATAGGGGAATATCAATCTATGTTTGATTTTTTTTATACTAAGGAGGATGAGGTACATGGAACTAACACTTATTTGTGTTGGAGAAGAAAGTAAGGTAAATAGTTTAAGAGATCTAGTTGCATTTCAACATGAGTTAGTTATTTTTACAGCAAATGAAGAGGTAGCGGCTGAAGTTAGGAATTGTGGGTTTGATTGGACTTATAGTTGTAGTAAGGAGCAGGATTTTACTAGTATTTGTGAGTGTATTAAGAAGGTCATTTTACTAGGGGATGAGCTTCCAATCGTTAGTTTCTTCACAGAACACATTCGTTTTTCTTTTCAAGCACCTATTACTGTTGTTACAAGGAATAAACGATATCCAGCGAGGCTCTATGAAACAATTGGAGCTAAGTTTGTCGTGTTTACAAATTGTGATAATATTTCTTTTTTATTTTTTGAATAGGGCGGGGGAAGAAATGATGAAGGTACTATTACTTGGAGATATAGCAAATCGTTGGGCAGTATCGGTAGAGCGAGTTCAAGAATTGGTCCAGATTGATCCCCTTTTTCCAGGGCCATATATTATATTACCATCAAAAGATGCTTTGTATTTAGAGATGGATATTACCGAGTATGAGCAGCTACATGCAGAATTGACACAAGTTTATATTCGTGGGAGAAATTTACGTGCATTTTTACGAGGGGAATAAAGGTTGAATAAAAAAGAGCGAATGCTGAGTGCAACAAGCTATGCACTTCATGTCATTCGCTCTTTTTATTTCATATTTAAAAGGTCATTTTTAAGAAAAGAAAAGAGAAATAAAGAAAATAGATGAAATAACAGTAATAATCTTCGATGTAAGCGTTTAAATGAATGTAAATATTATTATTTTCAGTAATTTACCCCTTTACAAGTGAAATATAGAGGAGTATATTTACTCTCATAAATCATTCATAAAATTTCCAAAAAAACCTAAAATCGCTGAGTTCCAGAAATGGAGCGGGGGAACCAATTTTGTGCATCGTCACTTGGGGTGAATCTTTCAGTTTTGAAAGTAGGGCTACTCTTTAGGCCCGAATCCGACAGCTAACCTCGTAAGCGTTTAGAGAGGAGGTTTACTTTTTGTTGTTCATTTTTTGAACACTGAGTAGAGCTCAGTGTTCTTTTTTAATATTTAAATGGTAAATTTTAACAAAAAGAGAGGGATAGTTATGTTAGATGTTGTAATGGTCGGGATTTTTATTTTATTAGTTGCATCGATGGCAAGTCTTGCAAGTTGGTCAGATAAAGTTGTGAAAGAAGGAAAGCAATCATGATGATTGTCTTATCGGTTATTGTCGCAGCAATTACAGTGTATTTAGTGTATGCATTATTAAATCCAGAGAAGTTTTAATTAGGGGGAATCATTCATTATGATTTGGGTTGCAGTCATTATTACAATGCTCTTGTTTATTTTAGTAGCAAAGCCAACGGGGATTTATTTAGAAAAAGCTTTTCAAGGTAGCAAAACGTTAGATAAAGTATTCGGGCCTTTTGAAAAACTTATTTTTAAAATTACGGGTGTAAAAGCATACAATCAAACGTGGAAACAGTACGCATTATCATTAGTTTTATTAAATGGATTTATGATCGTTGTCGTATACTTCATTTTCAGATTACAAGGTGTGCTGCCATTAAATCCAGCGCATATTGAAGGGATGGAGCCTACGCTCGCTTTTAATACAGCAATTAGTTTTATGGCTGATACAAACTTACAGCATTATAGCGGTGAAAATGGTTTATCTTATTTATCACAATTAATCGGAATTACATTTTTAATGTTTGCGGCACCAGCAACGACATTAGCGCTCGTTATGGCTTTTATAAGAGGACTTGCTGGAAAAGAACTTGGTAACTTTTTCGTTGATTTTACGAGAGCGTTAACGAGAGTGTTTCTTCCTATCGCATTTATTGCGGCACTAGTTTTTGTCGCACTTGGTGTACCACAAACGTTAGATGGGGCGGTTACAGCACAAACGATTGAAGGTGCAAAGCAAAGTATTTTACGTGGACCTGTTGCATCATTCGTTTCCATTAAGGAACTTGGAAATAACGGCGGTGGATTTTTCGGAGCAAACTCTACGCATCCTTTCGAAAATCCAGGACAAATGAGTAATATTTTGCAAATGATGCTTATGATGTTATTACCAACAGCACTTCCATTTACGTACGGACGAATGGTCGGAAATAAAAAACAAGGCCGCATCCTTTTCGTGTCACTATTTATGGTATTTTTACTAGGGTTTATAACGATTACGACATTTGAACTAAACGGGAACCCGGCATTAAATGGAATGGGTATCGAACATGTACAAGGAAGTACAGAAGGGAAAGAAGTACGATTTGGAACAGTATTTTCTTCACTATACGCAACAGTAACGACAGCTGCTGAAACAGGCGCTGTTAATACGATGCATGATACGTTAACACCAATTGGTGGTCTAGTTCCCCTCGTAAATATGATGTTAAATACAGTGTATGGCGGAGTTGGAGCAGGCTTTGTAAACATTATTATGTATGCAATTATCGCGGTGTTTATATCTGGGTTAATGGTTGGACGGACACCAGAGTTTTTAGGTAAAAAGATTGAAGGTAAGGAAATGAAATTAATCGCAGTCACGATTTTATTTCATCCATTGCTCATTTTAGGATTTTCGGCATTAGCTCTTTCAACAAATTTAGGAACGGATGCTATTTCTCATTCCGGTTTCCACGGTTTAACACAAGTTGTATATGAATATACATCGTCAGCTGCGAATAACGGATCTGGATTTGAAGGATTAGGAGATAATACACCGTTTTGGAATATTACGACTGGTTTAGTTATGTTTTTAGGACGCTACTTCAGTTTAATTACGATGCTAGCTGTGGCAGCTTCGTTGAAAGAAAAAACGGTAGTGCCAGAAACAGTCGGAACGTTCCGTACAGATAATAGTTTATTTGGTGGCATCTTCATCGGAACGATTGTAATTGTCGGTGCATTAACATTTTTCCCGATGTTAGTACTCGGACCAATTGCAGAATTTCTTACATTGAAGTAATGGAGGGTAAATGATGAGACCGGTAGTAGTAAAAGAAAAACAAGTAAATGAGACACAAATACATGCTGTAGAAGATGAGGTTAGACAAGCGAAAACGATGGATCGTGATATCGTAACACATGCGATGAAGCAATCCATTGCGAAATTGAATCCGAAAGTCATGATAAAGAATCCGATTATGTTCGTTGTGGAAATTGGGTTTATCATTACGTTCATTTTATCTTTTCTTCCAAGCAGTTCTAGTAGTATACCAGGATGGTTTAATATAACAGTTTCTCTTATTCTATTATTTACAGTTTTATTTGCGAATTTTGCAGAAGCATTAGCAGAAGGTCGCGGTAAAGCGCAAGCCGATTCTTTAAAACAGTCGAAGAAAGATGTGTTTGCAAATGTTGTAAAAGAAAATGGAGACATTGTCCAAGTTTCAGCAACTGATCTTAGAAAAGGTGACGTTGTTATCGTAAAACAAGGAGAAATGATTCCGAATGATGGTGAAGTAATCAAAGGATTAGCGTCTGTAGATGAATCTGCAATTACAGGAGAATCAGCTCCTGTAATAAAAGAAGCGGGTGGTGATTTTTGTTCCGTAACAGGTGGAACGATGGTGGTAAGTGATGAAATTACAATTGTCATTACGAGTAATCCTGGTGAATCATTTATCGACAAAATGATTTCTTTAGTAGAAGGAGCTGCTCGTCAAAAAACGCCGAATGAGATTGCTTTAAATACAGTATTAACGAGCTTAACTCTTATCTTCTTGATCGTCGTTGTGACGTTGCCGATTTTTACAAATTATTTAGGTTTTCAAATTGATACAGCTGTACTCGTAGCATTGTTAGTATGTTTAATTCCAACGACAATTGGTGGTTTGCTATCAGCGATTGGTATTGCTGGGATGGACCGGGTGACAAAATTTAACGTGTTAGCGATGTCAGGGAAAGCAGTAGAAGCTGCGGGCGATATTAATACAATTATTTTAGATAAAACAGGTACAATTACTTTTGGAAACCGGATGGCTCATACATTATTGCCTGTAGGAAATGAAACGATTGAGCAAGTTGGAAAGTGGGCTGCTATTAGTTCTGTTTTAGATGAAACACCAGAAGGTCGATCTGTTATTGAGTATGTGCAGGGAAAATCTATATCATATAATAGAGAACTTGCAGAACAAGGGGAGTTTGTTCCGTTTAAAGCAGAAACGAGAATGAGCGGTGTTGATTTACAAGACGGAACGAAAGTGAGAAAAGGTGCTGTCGGTGCTGTTATTGAATGGGTTGGGTCACAAGGTGGAACAATTCCGAAAGATGTAAATCAAAAAGCAGACTTAATTTCAAAAGAGGGCGGAACACCACTTGTAGTTGCAGTAGATAATCGTATTTACGGTTTAATTTATTTAAAGGATACAGTAAAACCGGGTATGCGTGAGCGTTTTGAACAGTTGCGCCAAATGGGGATTAAAACGGTTATGTGTACAGGTGATAATCCGTTAACAGCAGCAACGATTGCAAAAGAAGCTGGAGTAGATGAATTCGTTGCCGAGTGTAAACCAGAAGATAAAATTGCGGTTATTAAAGCAGAGCAAGATAAAGGGAAACTTGTAGCGATGACAGGTGATGGTACAAATGATGCTCCGGCATTAGCACAGGCTGACGTTGGATTAGCGATGAATAGTGGTACGACAGCTGCGAAAGAAGCAGCGAATATGATTGATTTAGACTCGAATCCAACGAAAATTATTGAGGTTGTAGGAATTGGTAAGCAATTGTTAATGACCCGAGGTGCGTTAACGACGTTTAGTATTGCGAATGATATAGCGAAATATTTTGCGATTATTCCAGCGATGTTTACACTTGCGATTCCGCAAATGGAAGCATTGAACATTATGAAATTAACATCACCACTGTCAGCGATTTTATCAGCATTAATATTTAACGCTGTTATTATTCCATTACTCATTCCGTTAGCGATGAAAGGTATTGCATATAAACCGATGAGTTCTAATGCATTGCTTAGCCGAAACTTACTTATTTATGGGCTTGGCGGAGTTATCGTTCCGTTCATTGGAATTAAAGTAATTGATATAATTGTCGGTTTGTTCATATAAGGAAGAGGGGAAAAAGATGGAAAAGAAACAAAGTATACTATCACCAATTATCCGTATTACTTTTACATTTCTAGTGTTGTGTGGACTTGTATACCCACTTATTGTTACTGGTATTGCACAAGCAGTGATGAAGGATAATGCGGATGGAAGTCTAATATATAATGATAAAAATGAAGTGATTGGTTCTAAATTAATCGGGCAAAACTTCACGGATCCACGTTATTTTCAAGGGCGTGTTTCTAGTATTGAATATAAGGCAGAAGCATCTGGTTCAAATAACTATGCACCATCTAATCCAGATTTAGAGAAACGAGTAGAGAAAAGTATTGAAGAGTGGAAGAAACAAAATCCGAGCGTTCCAGTTACAGAAGTACCGATTGATTTAGTGACAAATTCAGGTTCAGGGCTTGATCCTGACATTAGTCCGAAGGCAGCTTCTGTGCAGGTGGATCGCATATCGAAATTAACGAATATTCCGAAAGAAAAACTTAATCAATTGATTAAAGATCAAACAGAAGGTGCTGCGCTTGGTTTATTTGGAGAAGATCGAGTGAACGTCTTAAAGCTAAATTTGGCATTACAGGAATTAATGAAATAGTAACAACGCTACCTCAATCTAACGGATTGAGGTAGCGTTGTTTCGAATGAAAGGTAGTGTTTATTTTGTATGCAGATGATTATGAACCGAAGTTTCAAAGGCGAACGCCAGAGGAATATTTAGAATATATTCGTCAGCAAAATCGCGGAAAGTTAAAGCTATATGTAGGAGCAGCTCCAGGCGTAGGAAAAAGTTATAAAATGCTCTTTGATGCAAGGGAAATGAAAAAAGATGGAATTGATATTGTAATTGGTTTAATTGAAACGCATGGAAGAAAAGAGACGGAAGAAGCAATTGCTGATTTAGAAAAAGTTCCTTTGAAAGAAATACAGTATAAAGGAAAGGTATTTTATGAGCTTGATGTGGAAGGAATAAAAAAACGCGCGCCGCAAGTAGTCGTAGTGGATGAACTTGCGCATAGTAATGTTCCTGGTTCTAAGCATAAAAAACGTTATATGGATGTGCAGGAATTGTTAGAGGCTGGTATATCGGTATTATCAGCTTTTAATATTCAACATTTAGAAAGTGTTCATGATATTGTAGCTCAAATTACGAATGTAAAAGTAAGAGAACGAATTCCAGATTTTATTTTACAAAAAGCAAATGAAATTCAGCTCGTTGATGCAACGCCCGAGGTATTAAGGAAGAGACTAATAGACGGAAAGATATATAAAGAAGAAAAAATTCAGCAAAGTTTACAAAATTTCTTTACGCTTAATAATTTAGGGGCACTTAGGGAATTATCACTTCGCGAGGTTGCCGATGATATGGACGAGAAAATTAGCCAAACAGTAATAGAACCAATTGGCGTAAAAGAAAAAATTCTTGTTTGTGTACAATACAGTTCAACAGCGGAGAAATTAATAAGACGGGGATGGCGCATGGCTGATCGGTTAAACGCTGAATTGTACGTATTAAACGTTGAGAGGGAAAATATAGATTCTATTTCAGCTGGAAAAAAGCAGACGATTGAAGAGTGGAAGTTGCTAACGAATCAATTTGATGCAAGTTTTGTATTAGAAGAAGCAAAGGGAAGAAAGCCAGCAGATGTTATTATTGAAGTGGCAAAAAGATTACAGGTGACGCAAATTTTACTTGGACAATCGGCTAGAACAAGGTGGGAAGAAATACGAAAAGGCTCTATTGTAAATGAAATTATGAGACAAACAAAGTATATTGATATTCATATTGTTGCGGATCAAAGAGGATAAATAGAGCCGACCTTTTTGGGGGCTCTATTTTGCTTTTTGTACAGAATGAAAACTTAGCATTTTCATTGCATATAAGATTACAAGTAAAAACATAATTGCGCCTAGGAAGAAAATCCAAAAGTAATTTTGGTTAAATAAAAGAAATCCACCTATAAGTGGCCCTGTGCCCATACCAAGATAGCGGATGAAGTTGTACATACCGATAGCTGTTGCACGTTCTTGCACGAATTCTTCTGTTAATAAAGTAGTGTGAATTGGCATAGAAAGTCCCATACTAAAACCGTACAAAGATGTAACGATAATGATGAATGGGATATTGATGTTATATATGAAAGAGAATAAAAAGACACATATAATATTGAAGTAACTCGTAATAAATAAAGTTTGCTTTGTTGTGAGGCGTTTTTGCAAAAACTTGTAGCAAAAACTTCCTAGCATGATAGAAAGAGACATTGGTACAAACATAAGACCAATTTCACTTGCAGCTAGATGAAATGAATTTGCTAAAATGCTCGGTAAAAAAACGAGAAAGCAAAAGTAAATACAAAATTGAATGAAGCCAATAAGAGTAATAGAAAATCCAGTTTTATTTTTTAAGATAAGAGAGTAATTCTTTTGTGCTTTAGGCTGCTTAATTACATTTGGCTTTGTTTCTGGAAGTAGTGAAATGTTTATAATTAATAAGATAATGCCAAGTGTAGATAAAAAGAGAAATACAGATAAGTGACCATTTATACTGCCAAGAAATCCACCTATGAGAGGAGCCATTGCAGGTGCGAGGGCAAGTAACATTTGGTATAGGCTCATCGCTTCTCCGCGTTCTTTTCCTTCAAATAAATCGCCGATAATCGTTGCTGAAACTACAGGTATAGCCGCTATTCCTATAGCTTGAACAGCTCTAAAAAAGAGAAATAAATAAATGTTTGCCGAAAAAGCACATCCGATTGAACCAATTGTACTAATGACTAAACTAGGGATAAGGACAGATTTTCTCCCTTTTGTATCAATTAAAGGTCCATATACGAGCTGCATAATTGCAAGAATGAATGTGAAAAGTGAAACTGTTACATTTACAAGATAAAGAGAAGTGTGAAAAGAATTTTGAATCATCGGTAAGATAGGTGTGTAAATATTTTGAGCGAAGGAACCGAGTAAGGCACTAATACAGACAACATATAAAATGAAAGTTAGTTTAGATTTTTTCATCTTGTTAACCTCCTTGTATTTTGGTTTCCTTGGAAACTAAATTTATTTTAACATGATTTTCTCACTTGTAAAGATGAAAAAATAATTTTAAAATGGTATATAGTTAAATTGTTTCTTCGGAAACTTAGGAGGCGAACGGATTGAAGCATGCAACGAAGCAAATGGAAATACTGTCGGACATTCGTACACTTTTGCATAAAAAAGAAGAACATTTAAAACGACAAAACGAGAAGTTTCTTCGTGAGACAGGTGTAAGTAGTATGTCTTTATCTGAGTTACATGTAATCGAATGTATCGGAAAAAATGGTTTGATGAATGTAACGGCAATTACGACAGAAATGGGCATGACGAAGGGAGCAATCTCTAAAATTTGTACGAAGTTGTTTCAAAAGCAATTCGTTGAGAAGATGCAAATGTTAGATAATCAAAAAGAAATCTTCTTCAGCTTAACGGAAAGCGGCAATGAAATATATAAAGCTCATGAAAAATTGCATAAGCAAGCTGAAGAAAAGTGGTTGTTACTTTTAGATGGATATACGAAAGAAGAGCAAGACTTTATTCAAAGGTTTATAAAGGATGTCTCCGATCATTTGGAAATATAATTGGAAGAAAAAACTCCTTTTTCTCAAGTCTTTTAAATATAATTTCTGAAAGAACTCATATATAATAGAAAAAGATACTTAACATGGTGAATAATTAAAGAGTCAATATATATAGAGGAGAGAGTAACATGCTTGAAAATACGGGGTTAGTATTAGAAGGCGGCGGTATGCGTGGTGTATATACGGGTGGGATATTAGAATACTTTATGGAACAAGATTTATATTTTCCATATGTAATCGGTGTATCAGCTGGTGCTTGTCATGCAGCGTCGTATCTTTCCAGACAAAGAAATAGAAATAAAACGGTCAATATTGATTATGCATCACATCCGAAATATTTGTCGTATAAAAACTTATGGAGAAAACGTCAGCTATTTGATATGGAGTTCATTTTTCATGAAATTCCAGAAAAGCATGTTCCGTTTGATTTTGAAACATACTTTAATAGCCCAGAACGTTTCCTTGTAGGAACGACGGATTGTGAAACAGGACAATCTGTTTATTTTGAGAAAGAAGGAACGAATGATGATGCACTAAATTTATTACAAGCGTCTAGTTCATTGCCTTTCATTGCACCAGTAGTAAATTATCGTGGTAAGCAGTTATTAGATGGCGGGATTTCTGATCCAATTCCAGTTCGTAAGGCACAGGAAGATGGATTTAAAAAATCAGTCGTTATTTTAACGAGAAATCATGGTTACGCGAAGAAAAAATCAAAATTCGGATGGATTGCAGGAAAAGCTTATAAAAAATATCCGAATCTTGTTAACACGATGTTGAATCGTTATGAAGTGTATAATGAAACACTTCACTATATTGAAAAAGAAGAGCAAGCTGGTAATTTATTTGTTATTCGCCCAGAAGTGCCGCTTCAAGTAGATCGTATGGAAAAAGATACAGCAAAACTACAAAATTTATACGAGCAAGGCTATGAAGATGCAAAGAGACAATTTGCAGATTTGCAGGCGTTTTTGCAAAAATAAATATTAGGCTGTGGAGATGGAGTTCTCTGCAGTCTTTTTATTATTGGTTTCAATACCGAATGTTGGTTATACACGTTTTTAGATTATGGTATAATATGGATAAAAGTATGTGGAGAGGTGATACATATGGAAAATGTATATAAAGGGCTTAGACATACTGGATTTATCATGATGCTTATTTTTGGGGGTGTATTTTTACTTCGCTGGTTTATTCATGATGAAATGTTATTAGATCAACTTATTAGTTTTAGTGTGGGCATAGTAATGGTTATTTCATCAGTTTTCATTCAAAAGTATAGTAAAGAATTACGGGTAGAAGAGAAATATTAAAAGGCTATAAGCTCCTTCATATTTTGGAGGGACCGTTATAGTTTGAATGATTGTTATAAAAGAAAAGTAGAGCATCGGATTTCGATGCTCTACTTTTTTAATGTGGTAAGAATATTAATTGATAAGCAAACAAAATTCCAAATACATATACAAGTGGGTGAACAGCACGGAATTTACCTTTTGCCACTTTCATAAGTGGGTATGAAATAAATCCAAGTGCGATACCTGTTGCGATACTTGATGTAAGCGGCATGCTTAAGATTACTAAGAATGCTGGGAATGCTTCATCAAATGAGTCCCAATCGATGTGGCGAACTGAACCCATCATAAGACTACCAACAATAATTAATGATGGTGCAGTAATAGCTGATACACCAGAAACAGCACTTACTAATGGTCCGAAGAATGCTGCTAGTGCGAACAGAACAGCTACTGTAACAGTTGTTAAACCAGTACGACCACCAGCTGCAACACCAGCAGATGATTCAATGTAAGCTGTTGATGGTGTTGTTCCGAACATAGAACCGATTGTTGCTGAAAATGAGTCAGATAGAAGAGCTCGTCCAGCTTTCGGGAGTTTTCCGTCTTTCATAAATCCACCTTGTTGAGCTACCCCAAGTAATGTACCTGTTGTATCAAATAATGTAACAAGGAAGAATGAAAATACAACGCCGTACAATCCGTAGTTAATTACATCAGATACAGCAGTAATTGGATTTGAAACGATAATTCCTTCTGGTAATCCAGGCATTGATGTAACACCGTTTGAGAATGTTAACTGTCCTGTGAAGAAAGCGATAATACCAGTTAATAGCATACCAATAAATAGTGCGCCATTTACATTTAAAGACATAAGAACAATAGTAATTCCAAGCCCAGCCAATGCTAGTAGAACTGGAGCAGAGTGAAGATCACCAAGTCCAACTAAGTTTGCATCATTTTTTGTAACGATACCTGTTAAACGTAAACCGATAAAGGCGATGAAAAGACCGATACCAGCAGTAATTGCATGTTTTAAGTTTTCAGGAATTGCTTCCATTAATTTTGTACGGAAAGATGTGAATGATAACAAAATTAAAATCATACCTGCTACGAATACAGCAGAGAATGCAATTGCGAAAGTCATGCCTTCATGAGCTTTTACAACAGAGTAAGAGAAGTAAGCATTTAATCCCATACCTGGCGCGATTGCGATTGGTAAGTTTGTAAAGATTGCCATAAATAATGTTCCGACAACAGCAGCGATAATTGTTGCTGTAAATGCTTGTTCAAATGGAACACCTGCATCCCCAAGGATGACTGGGTTTACGACAATGATATATGCCATTGTTAAGAAGGTAATAATACCTGCCATAATTTCAGTTTTAATAGAAGTTTTATGTTTTGAAAGGTTAAACATATAAACATCCTTTCTGTTTACGAATAATTTTCACAACAGTTATATATAATATTCGTTTTTTAACTATTTTGCAATAGTTTTGTATAAAAAGTTTACAACAATTCATATTTTGTGTCTTAAATTCGAATATTAATCGTAACTTGATGTGTGAATTTCAGTTTTTATTATGCACATTATAAGGAAAAGGAGTTGAAAGAAGCTATGCCACAGCAAAAAAACTTTGTAACAATGCCAGCGCAACATCAAAATAAACAGCCTGGTATTGAATCATTAATGAATCCACTTCCGCAGTTTGAAGATTCAAATTATAAAGGTAGCGGAAAGTTAAAAGGAAAGAATGTATTAATTACAGGGGGAGATAGTGGGATTGGACGAGCTGTTTCCATCGCTTTTGCGAAAGAGGGAGCAAATATTGCGATTGCTTATTTAGATGAGGAAGAAGATGCTAATGAGACGAAGCAATATGTTGAGAAAGAAGGTGTAAAGTGTGTATTGTTGCCGGGTGATTTAAGTGATGAACAGCATTGTAAAGAGGTTGTTCAAGAGACCGTCCAGCAGCTAGGTAGTTTACAGGTTTTAGTAAATAATGTCGCGCAGCAATATCCGCAGCAAGGGCTAGAGTATATTACAGCAGAACAGCTAGAAAAAACATTTCGTATTAATATTTTTTCTTATTTTCACGTTACGAAAGCAGCCCTTTCTCATTTGAAGAAAGGGGATGTCATTATAAATACGGCATCTATCGTTGCATATGAAGGAAATGAAACGTTAATTGATTATTCCGCAACGAAAGGAGCAATCGTAGCTTTTACAAGATCACTTTCTCAATCGTTAGTCCAAAAAGGGATTCGGGTAAATGGTGTTGCACCAGGACCGATTTGGACACCGCTTATTCCATCGAGCTTTGATGAGAAGAAAGTCTCTCAGTTTGGGAGCAATGTCCCGATGCAACGGCCTGGTCAACCATATGAGTTAGCGCCGGCATACGTATATTTAGCGTCTGGTGATTCTTCTTATGTTACTGGACAAATGATACATGTAAATGGGGGCGTTATTGTAAATGGATAGTTTTCATTTATAAGAGCAAAGTAAAGCTAATTACAATTATTATGGTGAGCGCTAGGGGGGATATAGGTGAAAAGGGTATGTTTCGTTTTACTATTATTTTTCTTCCTACCGGTTAGTGCTTTTGCTGATACAGATCATTTAATATTAGTGAATCTTACGACAAACCAGTTGTCTTTTTTTGAGAATGGAAATTACACAAAAACATTTCCAGTAACGACTGGAAGAGATCGTACACCTACGCCTGAAGGTAATTTTTGTATTATAACGAAATTTAAAAATAAAGAATACCATCGAAAAAAAATAGCTGGGGGTGCACCGAATAACCCTCTCGGTACGAGGTGGCTTGGACTAGATAAGAATGAATATGCAATTCACGGGACGAACCGGGAATGGACGATTGGAAGTAGGGAATCAAATGGCTGTATTCGCATGCATGACAGGGATATACAATGGTTATATGACCGAGTACAATTACAAACAAAAGTAATCATTTCTCGTTTTCATACGAGCCCCGAATATGAAGCGAATAAGCTTGGTTATCGCGTTGTGAGCTGGAATGGTCGAAAAATAGAAAAAGAACAAATTGGAGTACTTACGTTAGTAGACCGCGCGGATATATATTGGCAAGAACCAAATGGACAGTTAACGAAAGTAAAAACTGTATTGCCAAATGAAAGATATCCGGTATACTCAAAACGAAAAGATGGAATATATTATATAGGAAACAATTCGTATATTATAGATGAAACAGGAGAGAAAGTTCGTTACGAGCAAATTCCTTCTTCGATTTTAAGTAATATATATAAACGGAAATACAATGTTCCGTAATGGCTACCGTATTATAGACGGTAGCTTATTTATACTTGGAGTTTAACTGCAACTATTGTATTTTGCTGAATATAATACAGTACAGATAGGGGGCGGTTATATTATGAAAAGTGAATTTGCGTTTAAAGTTTTCTTAGTAACGACCTGTTTATTTATCGTGTATTTATATGCGTTTCTCGTCTTTTCTTTTTATGTTCCATATGTTGATTTAATATTGTTCTTTGGATTTATTTGGGCGTTTGTGAAAGCGAGGGAAGGAGAGAAGAGTATATATCGGCGCATTACCTTATGCGGGACGGCCGTTCTCGTTATTTTGTACTTTTTTATTATGCATGATTTTTGGAGAGGAATGTAAAAAAGCATACGATTAATCGTATGCTTTTATATCTGTTAATGATGGAAGAGAGGCAATTGCACCGTAATTTGTACATGTGATAGCGCCTACTTTATTTGCAAAGGAGATAAACGCTGTTAAGTCTTTGAAATGATACGAAAGTGTATGTTCACTTTGGGCAATCTGATATAACATTGCTCCAACGAAAGCATCACCAGCACCAGTTGTATCGACTTGTTGAATGGAAATAGAAGAGACAATGGTTTGACCTTCATTTGTCGCAAGAAGGGTACCGTCTTTTCCAAGTGTAATAGCTACTACTTTTGCGCCATAATTTAATAATTTGAGTGCAGCTTGTTGTAAATCACTCTCTTTAGAGAGCATAGTAGCTTCCTCTTGACTTACTTTTACGAAGTGTGCATGTTTTATAAAGGTTAGACAATCTTGAGAGAATTGTTCTGTATTTGTAATGAGTGCACTTCGATAATTTGGATCAAAAGAAATAAAATGGCCGTTATCTTTCGCATATTGTAACAACTGAAAATACGTTTCTTTTAATGGGCTTGATAGTAAAGCTGTCGCTGAACTGAAATGTATTAAATCATTCGTTTGTATTTTTGATAAATCAATGCTATTGAATTGATATTCACCATCTGCACCACGCATAAAAGTAAAATCACGTTCGCCATCTTGATCGATGGATACGAATGCAAGTGTTGTTTGTTTATCTTTTATGAGCATGGATGTATCGACTTGCGCACGCTGTAAAGTTTGTTCAAGAAACTCACCAAATGGGTCATTTCCTACTTGCCCCATAAATGTAGCGTGTCCACCTAATTTTGTAATCGCAGCAGCAACGTTAGCGGGTGCTCCACCAGCTTTTTTTTCGAAATCTGAACCGTTTACTAAAGAAACGTTAGTATTTCGGCACACAAAATCAATTAATAGTTCACCTATACAAAAGACATTTCTCATACAATCCCTCTTTTCAGCTTATATTGTGTGATGGTAAAGTTTAGTTTTGCATCTGAAAAGATTGCGATATGATGTTTCATGTCTTTTCGAGGAAAAACTCGGGACGTAAAGACTGTTGAACCATCGTATAAGAAAATTTCCACGATGCTTTTATCTACAAATATTTGTAGTTCTATCGTATCTTGAATATCGATTTTTTTACAGCGTTCAAATCCATATTCTCCGCCAAATTGATGGTAGAAGTTGCCCCTGTCTATAGAAATAGTACCTTGTTCCCGATTAAATGTAATGGGGAAACATTCCTCCTCATTGTGGAAGAGAGAAAGCCCAAAACGCTTTGCATCTTCTGTTTTAAGTGTAACAATTAATTCATAGGAGTCTTCATCATCAAGTGCTGATAATACATTTAATCCAGCTGTTATATCTCCTGAAATGTCTTTTTTTATTGTTCGTAGTTTTGTTAATTCTGAAACTGGTTTTTGTTTTAAGATGTTATCTTCTAATGTTAATTCACGTGGAAGTGTTAGGCAATGAGCCCACATATAATCATCAGAAGGATATGTGATTTCACTTGATCCTGCCCAAGCAAACAATAGGCGACGACTAGTAGAGTCTTCTAAAGTTTGAGGGGCATAAAAATCGAATCCTTTATCAGCTTCGTAATAGGAATCAACATGGAAATATAAATTTTTAATATCGAAATGGCCTATAGCATAAACGACATTGTATACATTGTGAAAGTTTTCTCCGTCTTTTTCAATTCCTTGCGGTGAAAAGAGAAGTACATCTTTCCCTGATAATTGGAAGTAATCGGGGCATTCCCACATAAATCCGAATTCTTTTAAATTTGTTGTAATTTCGCCTTGGAAATGCCAATTGTATAGGTCTTGTGATTTGTATAGTAATAGAGTTCCTGTTTTATTTTCACGTTGGGCACCGAGTAACATATAGTACATATCATTATGTTTCCAGACTTTTGGATCACGTACATGTTTTGTATATCCGTCAGGAATTATATCAATAACAGGATTATTACTATATTTCGTCATCGTATATTGTGAATCCATTGTTGCCATACATTGTTTTGCATCACGGGAATCATCAGGATTTTTTATATTCCCTGTATAAATTAAATGAAGAAGGCCACCTTTTACGATAGCACTACCAGAATATGCACCGTGTGATTCATAGCTTTCAGTAGGGATGATGGCTACAGGCATACGCTCCCAGTTAATAAGGTCTTTTGACTTCACATGCCCCCAATGCTTCATTCCATGAATGGGACCAAATGGATACCACTGATAAAAAACGTGATATTCATCATTGTAGTATGATACACCGTTAGGATCATTCATTAATCCAAATGTTGGGTGAATATGATAAATTGGTTTCCATGAATCTTGGTTTGCAATTTCATATAAAGAATGTAATTCGTCTTTATTAGATTGCAGTATTGTTTTATATTTTGACATAGGTTTTCACCCCGTTATTATTTACTTTCTTTATATAAAATGAATGTGGCAACAAAAGCAGTGATAACTGCAATAGCGAAACCAATTATATAGTGAATCATGTTCATCATGCCAAGAGGTGCAACAATTGTAAGCATCGGAATACCTGTTAAACCGTATGCATTAGCCGCCACTTGCATCCAAACAACGTAAGCGCCTCCAATTGCGCCGCCAATAGCTGCTGCAATAAATGGTTTACCAAGTTTTAAATTGACACCAAAAATAGCTGGTTCTGTAATTCCTAAAAATGCTGAAGCTGCTGCTGGAATTGCAATTTCTTTCGTTTTTTTGTTTTTTGTTTTGAAATAGACAGCTAAAGTAGCACCGCCCTGTGCAACGTTCGCCATTGACCAAATAGGGAGTAAGAAATTGACACCGATATCTTTATTTGCGAGTAAGCCCGCTTCAATAGCGTGGAAGCTATGATGTAAGCCAGTAAGAACGATTGTTGAATACAATCCACCGAATATAAGTCCAGCTACTGGTCCTGCAAATTGATAAATTGTATTTAAAAGGTACGTAATGCCGTCACCGATTTTATATCCAATTGGTCCGATAATAATAAGTGATAAAAAGCCAGTTATAATAATTGTTAAGAATGGTGTAACTAATAAATCTAAAGAGTTCGGAACACGTTTTCGAAGTTCTTTTTCAATTGTACTCATAACATATACACATAATAAAATAGGTAAAACAGTACCTTGATAGCCAATCATATCAATATCCATACCAAGGAAATGTAAAACAGTGGGTTTTGCATTTGAAAGAGTCCAAGGATTTGTTAAGTTTGGGTGAGTTAATATACCACCAACAACTGCACCTAAGAAAATGTTTCCACCAAATTCTTTAGCGGCACTAACTCCAATTAAAATAGGTAAAATGATGAAAGCTGCACTTGAGAACATATCAAGTAATTGGATAAGTGAGTGATCTCCAGGAACTAATTTAAACGCTTTCAACATTCCGAGTAGACCCATAAGTAAACCGCTTGCGACGATAGCTGGAATAATTGGAACAAAAATATTAGATAGTGTCTTTGCTAGGCGGGCGATAGGATTCATTTTTTTCTTAGGTATATCGTTTGATGTTGTAGAATCTAGTTCGGCTATTCCAATTAGTTTTGAGAATTCATCATATACTTTGTTTACTATGCCAGTTCCAAAAATAATTTGATATTGCTCGGTCGTTGCAAAAGCACCTTTTACTCCATCGATGTTTTCGATTTCTGCAGAGTTTATTTTCGTATCATCCTTTAATATAAGACGAAGGCGAGTCGCGCAATGTGTGGCACGAACAATGTTTTCCTTTCCACCAATGTTCTGTATTACTTGAGTTGCAATTTGCTTCATATCCATAAAAATTCCCCCTTACTATAAATTTTCTTTTTGTGGAACCGGTTCCGTAATAAGTTAAAATAAAAAACAGGGAAATGATGTTGAAAATCCTGTTTTTAAAATGTGGAACCGGTTTTAATTTTATTATAGAGCGCCTTTATATTTTGTCAACGCTTTCTTGGATTTTTAATGTATAACGAGAGTGTAATATTTTTGGTATAGTTTTGTTTTCAACAAGCTGTGAAAGAGAAGTGGCAGCAAGCTTTCCAGCATACTCATAGTCAAACGCAATTGTCGTTAAACTAGGGTGTACCATTTCTGAAATATCATATCCACCGAATCCTGTTACAGAAATATCACCTGGTACAGAAAGGGAGTGGGAGTGAATGACTTTCATTGCGCCAAGAGCGATGTTATCTGTAGCACATACGATAAGAGTTGGGCGATTATTATCTAAAATATGTTGTACTTGTTTCATGGCATCTTCTATGCGGAAAGTTGTTTCGTAATATGAAACGTTGCAAGTCGGTTCTAAATTTTCAATTGCTTTTTGAAAACCATTTTTTCGATTTATTCCAACAGAAATATCATCTTTTTCTATCCCTAAATAGGCAATATGTCGATGGCCTTGCGATAAAACGTATGCCCCTAACTCATAAGCTGCATCATAATCATCGTGAACGAGGCAATATTGATCTTTATATTCTTGCCCGACGAATAAAATAGGGATGTTTGAATTAGCCATAATTTTTTGATGTTCATTCGTTAATGTTTTTGTTAATAAAATAATGCCAGCTACCTTTTGTTTTATAAAGTTTTCAATTGCTTGTATTTCAGTTTCGGTTGTTTGATTTGCATTTGCTACAAGCATTTGATAGTTATTTTCCTGTAATGTTTTATCGATCCCGATAAGTGTTTTCATTGTAGCGAAGGAGTCTAATCGGGGGATGATGACACCAATTAAATTTGTTGTTTTTGCTTTTAAACTTTGAGCAAATGTATTGGGAGAGAAATTTGTTTCCTGAATAATACCTTCGATTTTAAGTTTTGTTTTATCACTTACATATCCGCCGTTTAAGTAACGAGAGACTGTGCTTTTTGCAACTCCAGCCAATTTGGCGATATCTGCAATTGTTTTAGCCATAGTATTTCACCTTCGTATTCATAAAAATGTTAACTTTATTATAGGGAGAATTAGAGATGACGTAAACAAGAAGAGAGAAAGAAAAAACCACCTCACGTATATGAGGTGGAATAATTGTTAATATTTAGGCTTAAATGTATGACAACAAGTCTCTACACTCGTTGCTACAGAACTTTCTAGCGTCTCGTTTGTTAAAACAGCAGCTGTATATGAATCATTTTCAGTTTGACCAGTTTCATCTGCATCAGGCTGAACGATGATCGCACTTGCTTGACAAAAGTTACCTTGTCCCCAAAAAGAACAGTTGGAAACAGAACATCTTACTTCTGGCATAAAACCCCCTCCTTATACATTAGTGTGGGATTTTACGCCCATTTCATGTGTAGAAGGAGTTTCCTTTTCTTATTACTTTTTCGTTTGTTCAAGCCATTCTTTTAATTTGTCTTTCGGCTGTTCACCGCTAATACGGCTCACTTCTTTGCCATCTTTAAAATGAATGATTGTTGGTGTACCTTGAATTTTATATTCATCCCAAGGAACATCTAATTTTTCAATATCCATAACTTTCATATCAACGTTCAAGTCTTTAGCCATTGGCACTACGACAGGAGATAATTTTTGGCAATGAACGCAAGATGTTTGATAAAAGTATACTGTTTCTTCTTTTTTCTCTTTTAAGTTCTTTTGAAGATCTGAAAGAGAGATTTTATTTGTGTAGTAGTCAGGACCATCTGTTTGACTACCAGTAGCATTATCAATTTTTTGGCTAGTTGAAGCTTTTTTTTCTTCCATTTGTGTTACAGCGAAAATTGCCGCAAACAAGGCGATAATAATACCACCAAATATAAGCATTTTTTTCATTCTTTCATCTCCTTATTTGTTTTTGATGACAATAAAGCTACAAACAGCGATTGTAATAAAGCCGATAAGTGCTAAAAACGGGATTGTCACAAAGCCGAACCAGTTTATGTATTCTCCCGTACATGGTACACGTCCACAAGCTGCCCCAGCAGCTGAAAATGCTGCGACTTTTTGAATTGCATAGTGATATAAAGAAATACAAGCACCAATACTTGCAATTGGTAAAGAATAACTTGCAATGCGATAATCTTTCTTTGCTACAGCGATACCAAGCCATAAAACGAATGGATACATAAAAATACGTTGATACCAACAAAGAACACAAGGCTCAAATTTCATGATTTCGGAAAAGTACAGACTTCCTAGTGTAGCGATAAAAGAAGCTCCCCATGCGGTAAGTAAAGCATATTCTTGCTTTTTTTCTCGTCCCATATTTTATACCTCTCTTATAATAGTTACATACTAAATTATAGTATGAAGTGGTATGGAAAAGAAAGAAAAAATATGTTTATCAATAAAAGTTTTATAAGGAGAAACTTTTATTGATATAAATATTTTAAAAAAGCGCCATTCTCCGGAAGAGAATAGCGCTATAGTTTACATTTGAATTTGTTCTACTTCTTCTACATGCGACTTTTGGGATGCGTGGTCAATATATTGAAATAGGAGCTGCAATTGTTTATCAACTTCTGGGAGTTCTTTACTGTATTGATAAGCGTGTAAAAAATGCTCAATACGCTTAGAAAATAATTGATCGTTCGTTTGAACCATGAGAACGAGTAATTTATCCCAATTACAGCAATACGTGTAATAGAGAGCTTTATCATAGTCGTTATATGTTTGCACTGTGTACCCTCCTTACCGAGAGTTATATATAGTGTGTGATAAGTAAGGAGAAATACACTTGAAAGAATTTGTTAAGAAAAAAAGTGAATGAAAAGAAAAAACGAGGAGTTTCCTCGTTTTTTAAGCTTTTGGCATTGGCGTAGGTGTTGGTTTACCATAGCCTTCTTTGTATTTATTATCGATATAGTTACGAATTTCAAGCGTTGATTTTCCTTTTTGTTTCATGGAAGCAGATTCAACTGCGATTTCTAGGCAATTGACGCAAGTCGTTGCATGGGAGTCCCAAACAACTTCACCATTCTTTTTAATTTCACGAATAAAGCAGTTTTTATTATTTTTATGTCCTACACTTTCACCGCAACCACAATAGCATGGAATCCAATCTAATAGCTCTGCATTTTGTCCAGCGACAGTGTAGATATCTTTCATTTGTGGATCAAGCTTATCTAGGAAGGTAGGAAGTGTGTCGACTCCTTTTGTTTTCTCTTGAATGTCAGCTTGCTGAGTGTGCGATGCGTGGTCATGTTCTTCTTTTTTTGATTCGGAAGATTTTTGGTCATTTGTACCAGTACTTCCGCATCCAGCAAGAATTAAGCTCAGTACTGCAAGTAAAGAAAATACATACTTTTTCATTCGCTTGTCCCCTTTACAAATGTATTAATCAAATTGTATCAGAGATTACGGTGTATCGGTTGAAGATTTTTTTGACTGATTTTTGAAGCGCCATCTTAGCGAATGGAATAGAAATAAAAGTGGGATATAAGCGTATACAATATACAATCCCGCTTGAGATAGTACAGTATTTAATGCGTTGATACTTTCCCGATTTTTAAAAAATAAAGAAGCTGTAAAAACGATGAAAATAAAAAATGGTAGTGTAAATTTAAATGAAATATGAAAGGAACGCTTCATCGTTTGACATGATGACCAAATAGTTAAACAAAGATTCGGCAAAATTATTAAAAACCAAACAAAAATAATAATATATTCGAACCGCTGAATAAAAGGAACTTTAATTATTTTTAACATCGTTAAAGTAGGCCAAATAGTGTGATTCAATTGTCCTTCACTATAATACATAAATGATACAATAGCTAAAACTACATAAATTAGAGTGCTAAAAACAATCCCTGCGTGAGCCCATCTTTTTAAAGATTTTCCTTTTTCAATAAAGGGATAGAAGATAAGAATTGTTTCAAATCCGAGAAATTCTAATGCAGATTGTTTTGCTGACACAAGTATGTCGAAAGGGGAATGTGTAAAAATAGGTAAAATATTACGAAAATGTGCATACTTCATCGGATAGACTAAAAAGAATACAACGAACATAGGAAGAACAATACCCCAAAAACATATCCCTGTCACAGAACGGAAGCCACCTTTTATAATGTAGTAAGTGACTAACAAAAACATAAGCGTAAGTTTCCATAACTTAATGGTAGGAAAGATCCAAACTTGTATTACTTCCATATATGTACGAAGAACAGTAAGGCAAAATAATAAGCAATAAAGAGTGAAAATTACAGAAAATATAGAGCCAATCCATTTTCCAAAGGTTGTTGTATGAATGCTAATTAAATCTCCGTCTTTTTCAAGCATTTTTAACATACAAAACAGTACAATATGAGTTGCAATACCTGCAATAATAAGAGAAATCCAAGCATCATAACCTGCATTTTTCAAAATTACACGTTGATATCCGAGAATTCCTATTCCGATTTGGAGAGAATGCAATAAAATAAATGCAAAATATGGAGAAACAGTTTTTGTTTTATTCATTGTATTCATTGCTCATTTCACCTCACTATTCCCCGATTCCAGATTGTACAATATTAAGATCTAAATTTATATCCACCGCTACGTTTTGATACATATTTCGAATTTGTTTTATATTCCATTTTCTCGTATGGCTTCTAATTTCATCTCGTATTCCTAAAGGATCAATTTTCTTTTCTTGAAATTGTTTTATTAAATCTTCACAGTCTTTTTCAACATTTCGTTCAATTTGTTTTTTTATATAGTTGATATTTGTTTTTTTTCTTAGATCAATCCAATTTGGAGAGTTTTTAATTAATCCATTTAATTTTAAATGGATTTTTACTTTTGGTATGTCGCCAGTTTGATCTATATCATACTTATTTTCCCCAGCTAAGTTTTGTATAACAACCATACCTTTATGTTTATCCTTTGTTATCGCTGCTTCGTAACGTCCATTTTTCGTAGGGTTAATAAGTAATTTTGCTAAAACAGAATGTCTTTTATCCGTATACATAACGACTTTATCGCCTTTTAAAAAAGCAAGTCCTTTGACAGCGACGGAATGATTATCGTCCATTTTAAGATAAGGGACATAGGCATCACATACAGAAGAGTAGTAATTATATAAAAAAATGTCTAATGCGGTTTGTGGAATATTCTCATTTCGGATATTTTGTTCAAGTAAATCAGCAATGTATAAAGATCCATTTTTTTTTCCGTAATTTAAAAGTTCCTCAGCTGATCCATCTACAATTGCTAGTTGTACATCGCGCCCGATATTTGGGTCACGTTGTAAGTTAGTAATAATCTCTCCCATTCCACGTTCTCCTAGAGCCTTTCCAAATAGGACGACACGCATTTGACCTACAACGACATTGTGAGGTGATTTTGCATTTAATCGTGAAGCGATTGTCTCAAGTGAACGGGCAGATGTTGATTGAGTTTCTGGTTTAGACTTTACACCATGTGTGTACTCTGGGAAGAGAATAGTTCCTTGGAATCTTTTGTTTTTTGTGATGTCAAATCCAGCGACATGAATAATACGCTGCGTATCCACTATATACGTTTGTGTACAGCCAGTTTGTAAAATGAAGAAGATAATGATAATAAGGTGCAATAAAATTTTCTTCATTCATTCTCACCATCACGTTTTTGCTTCGATTTGTTTGGATTATATCGCCATTTTGATTTTGGTCTAAGAAAAGAAGGTCTTTGTGCCGTTTGACTAAATGGTAATCGAAGAAAACCTTCTGCTGTACCTAAACCACGAAATGGATATAAAGGTAACAAATAAGGTGATCCAAGCGATTTTAATTTAATTAAATGAGCTAAAATAAATACAAATCCGACAGCGAGGCCTAATCCTCCGAATGCACCGGCTAAAAGAATAAGCGGAAAGCGTAACAACCGGATAGTAGAAGACATCTTTACTGTTGGTGTTGTGAAAGATGCAAGAGCGGATAAAGCAACTGCAATTAATAAAATTGTACTTGTCAAAGCCGCTTCAACAGATGCTTGGCCAATTACAATCCCCCCAACAATCCCGATTGTTTGTCCGACTTTTGTCGGTAAACGCGCTCCAGCTTCACGGAGCAATTCAATTGTAATTTCTAAAAAGAGTGCTTCTAGAATAGGAGGGAAAGGTACGTTAGCTCTCGAGAAAATAATAGGACCTAGTAAATCGGCAGGGATCATTTGATAATGATATGTTAAAGCCGCTGTATAAATAGCGGAGGAAAAAAGAGAAAATATAGCTCCGAAAAAACGAATAATACGAAAGAACGATCCAATCATCCACGGTAAATAATAATCTTCTGGTGAAATGAAAAAATCCAGTAACGTTGTTGGTCCTGATAAAGCATATGGAGAGCCATCTGTTAAGATTAAAACTTCCCCATTAATTAATGCAAATACAGCTCGATCTAATCGTTCTGTAGGTAATAGAACAGGAAAAGGTGAATTGCTATTATCACTAATAAATTGCTCAATCATAGTTGAATCAAATGGGACATCAAAGTCAATGTCTTCTAGCCGTTGAATTGCGGTGTTGACAAATTGTTCATTTGTAATTCCTTCTATATAAGCAACTGCTACTTTCGTTTTTGATATAGATCCGACGGTAACTTCTTTAAAAATGAGTTGCTCTGTTACGATATTTCGGCGCAATAAGTGGATATTTGTATCAAGATTTTCAACGAAACCGATTTTAGGCCCGATTACACTATACTCATTTTCTGTATCGTTATATAATCGTTTTCCTAAAACAGTACTTTCGGCACGAATTAAAGCATATTGATCAGGATTCGCATTGTTTTTTAATCGTATTAAAATATATCCACCTAATAATTTTTCACGAATATCATCAATAGAAGGGGAGGTAATAATGTCTTCAATAGAGATGATATTACATAAATCAGAGATGTTTTGAATTTGTTCCGATTCCTTTTTTATAGGAGTTAAAATGAATTGTTTAATAATAAGTGCTTCCACGACAGATTTATAATAAAACAAGCACAACGTTTCATCTTTAAGTATGTTATAAGAGACAAAATCGCTTGATTCTTTCATGGTTTGTATAAATTCTGGAATAGAACAAAGTGTTTTTGTATTAGTCTTTTTTGATTTCTTAGATGATAAACCGAACATTTTCTCACCCCTAACATACGTCATTTACTTGTGTTAGTTTTTGGGAAAGACGGAAATTTATACTTCAAAGTTGAAAGTTTATAAAGAAAAGGAAGAGTAGTGAATACCTCTTCCTTTTTAGCGTGTTAATTTGTTTTCTTTTCTTTAATAGACTTCACTAATTTCAACATTTCCGCTCTTATATCTTCTCTTTTTACATTTAATTTTTCGGCAATTTGTTTAATGTCCATTCCATCTTTTTTCATTTTTAATACATCATCAAGAGGGGTATTGCTTTTTTGAGAGATGATTGTTAACACAGTAAGATGACGCAATTTGATGTTATATTCTTTCATTTTTTGTTTTAGCTGATCCGGTGTGGATTTTTGCATAGTTGCTAACTGTTGTAGCAGTGCTTGCTTTGTTTCTTTACTCATATGATGCTTTTTCAGCTTACTTGGATCTACACCGAAATGCTCGGCTGTTTTCTCCCAAGATTTATTTTGCTTATAGTAAGATAAAACACCTTTTATTTCTTGTTTACTGATTCTTGCAATATGAGCAGCTTTCCAAATTTCATGTTTGTTATAGCCGAGTTTTTCTAGCGACTGCATTTCTTCTTCTGAAATTGGTTTATGGTGATGCATTGTTACTTCTTTTGGTGTGGCAGCGGACGTAGGGAAGGTGGATATCCCACATAATAATGCTGCCATAGTCATACTTACCGCGATTTTTTTGTACATGTAAACTCCTCCTAGATGGATAGTGTGGAAAACTGTACACATATCATTTCCATAAAATGTGAAATACTTGTGAACAAGTTAAGTTTTTTTATTCACAGCATGGAATGACGTTTTTAGAAGTTTTCCAACATAAAACATTGATTAATAGTAAAAAACTAAGGTATAATCGAAATTGAAAATCAATATCAATACTGACGATAAACTTATACATATAGATAAAAATAAGGGAGAGATAAATATGACTACATATACTTCCATCGCTAATGTGATTAAAGAAAGGCGCTCTGTTCGTACATTTACAGACAAAGCAGTAGAAAAAGATTTATTAATTGAACTATTAAATGATGCAACATGGGCACCAAATCATAAGCACCGTGAACCATGGAATTGTAAACTATACATCGGAGAAGGCCGCAAGAAATTAGTAGATGCAGTATTAAACTCTTTCACAGAAGAAGAAAGAGCGAAACGCGGTAAAATTTTATCAGATCGTTTTTTAAGCACGCCTGCACAAATCGTTGTATATATAAATGAAGATCCGCGTCAAATTCAACGTGATGAAGATTATGCTGCAACATGTGCATTCATGCAAAACTTCCAACTTCTTGCTTGGGAACGCGGATTAGGTTGCGTTTGGAAATCAGGCGGATTAAACTACAATCCATTATTTATAGAAGGAATCGGTTTAACAAGAGGCCAACGTATCGTTGGAATTCTTCATATCGGCTATTTCGATAAAGCACCAGAAGGAAAAGCTCGTACTCCAATTATGGAGAAGATGGAGATTATTGAAGGTTAATAGATGAGACATTCTCGTTTTTACGAGGGTGTCTTTTTATTATGCAATCAATCCTCATGAAAGCTTGTTCTTCATCATACACTTTCTTAAGGGAAAGTGTAAGGAGGGAAAATAATGAGAGCAAGTGACGATAAAGCACTGCAATATGCGATTGCGGAAATTACGGAAATTGCGACTGGATTTGGGCTTGATTTTTATCCGATGCGTTATGAAATATGTCCAGCGGAAATTATTTATACATTTGGTGCATATGGGATGCCGACAAGGTTTTCACATTGGAGTTTTGGAAAACAATTTTTCAGAATGAAATTACAATACGATTTAGGACTTAGTAAAATATACGAACTCGTTATTAACTCTGATCCATGTTACGCCTTTTTATTAGATACGAACTCTTTAATTCAAAACAAATTAATTGTAGCGCACGTTTTAGCGCACTGTGATTTCTTTAAAAATAATATTCGTTTTTCAAATACGAAGCGAGATATGGTAGAAAGTATGTCAGCGACAGCTGAACGGGTGAAAGCATATGAGCATAAGTACGGAAAAGAAGAAGTAGAAACATTTTTAGATGCCGTACTTGCCATTCAAGAGCACATTGACCCGTCGCTCATGCGTCCCAAACTTGCGTGGAGTATTGATGATTTAGAAGAAGTAGAAAAGAAAAAGGTATCACAATACGATGATCTATGGAATTTAGATGATCGAAACAAAAAGAGAGAACGATCCAATATACGCAAAAAGAAGAAGATCCCACCGCAACCAGAGAAAGACTTGCTCCTCTTTATTGAAGAATATAGCCGTGAACTAGAAGATTGGCAGCGTGATATATTAACGATGATGCGTGAAGAAATGTTATATTTCTGGCCGCAGCTTGAAACGAAAATCATGAACGAAGGCTGGGCATCCTACTGGCATCAACGCATACTTCGCGAAATGGACTTAACCTCTGATGAAGCAATTGAATTTGCGAAATTAAATGCAGGTGTTGTACAGCCATCAAAAACAAGCATTAATCCATACTACCTCGGTATTAAAATGTTTGAAGATATTGAAGAACGTTACAACAATCCAACAGAAGAAATGAAACGACGAGGCGTAAAACCAGGATCTGGCCGTGACAAAATGTTTGAAGTACGCGAAATTGAATGGGACGTATCGTTCCTAAGAAACTACTTAAATAAAGATCTTGTTATGCGAGAAGATATGTACTTATTCCAGCGCCAAGGAAAAGAATATAAAGTAATAGATAAAGAATGGGAAAATGTGCGTGATCAACTCGTAAATATGCGGACAAATGGTGGGTTCCCGTATTTAGTAGTAGAAGATGGAGACTACTTAAAGAACGGAGAATTATACATTAAACATAGTTACGAAGGAATCGAGCTCGATTTAAAATATTTAGAAAAAGTATTGCCATATCTTCATCAGCTATGGGGAAGAACGGTGCATATGGAGTCCATCGTGGAGAGTAAGGGCGTTGTGTTTTCTTATGATGGGAAGATGGTGCATCGGAAGTATGTGTGAGGGGAAGAACGGACATAGGATACTGTGTCCGTTCTTTTTATTTGGAACCAAGTTAAATATGCTATTCTTGAAAAAAGGGAGTTACATAGAGAAATGGAGCGATTAAAATGAGCAAAGTAGGGGTATGTAAGGTTGATATTACGCCGCCTGTAGGTATTGATTTTGTCGGATATCATAGAGAGACAGGAATAAATAATATTGAAGAGCGTATTTATGGGACAGTTTTTGTATTTGAAAAAGATGAACTGAAAACTGTGTTTATAAGTATTGATAATATTGGGATGTTAGTAGAAGATACGAATATGATTCGTGAGCGAGTAGCAAGTAGGCTTCATGTGCCATTTGAGCGAATAACTGTTGTTTATACACATACACACTCTGGGCCGGAAACAGTCGGTGATCATCCTTTAGTAAAGTCGTATAAAACGATTTTAGTAAATAATGTAGTGCATGGTGCTGTTACTGCTAATAAAAACTTGAAGCGATGTGAAGTTGGCTGGAGTGTTACGACAGGTGATATTGGGGTTAATCGAAGAGAGAGAACATCTGATGGAAAAGCGAAGATGGGAACAAATATAGATGGTGTTGTAGATAAACGAATTGGTATGTTAGCAATAAGAGATGCTGAAACGAAGGAGTTATCTGGGGTTTTAGTATTTTGTACTGCGCATCCGAATGTTTTAAAAGGTGATAGTGATGAATTATCAGCGGATTATCCTGGAATGACGAGAGAGATTCTAGAGCAGATAGTGAACGGCCCTGTTATTATCGTTCAAGGTGCCGCTGGAAATGTGAATGCGAAATATCGCGGTTCAAGGGAAGCGTTAAAACAAATGGCTTACATACTTAGTGGACATGTATTAACGATGTTACCAACAGTTACATATAGTCCAATTGTAAAACTAAGGACAGTTTCGAGTATGATGCAAATGAAGTTGAAGGATATTCCTGAATTTGATGAGATACGAAGCATGGCTCGATTAGCCGAGAAGCAGTGGGGCGTGAATACGGACGAATGGCTTACTATCGTATTAGAGAAATATAGGCAAGGTATTCGGCGGTTAAGTATTGATTTAGAAGTGCAATTGTTTCAAGTTAATGATGGTATGTTTTCAGGTTTACCGATGGAACCTTTTTCGGAAACGGCATTAGAAGTGAAAGAGAATCTTCAAAATGAATTAGCTTTCTTTGGTGGATATACGAATGGATATATTGGTTATTTACCAACGAAGGAAGAATTCTCATATGGTGGGTATGAAGTGGAATTAAGCCCTGTTGTGTATGGACCGGTTACGAATTTATTGATGCCACCGGAGGAGAATACTGCGGAGTTGGTTGTGAAGAGAGTTATGGAATTATATAACGTGTAAAAAATATAGTCAGTAGAATAAAATTTAAAGAAATTCATGATTTTTAATACACCTATAGAAAAACGAATCCATTTTGAAAAATATGAATCAAAGTGGATTCGTTTTTTGTTTACCAGACAGGTCGTATATTTGATGATAATTTCTCTGTATTTTCTTTAGTAACGAATGTTGTTAAATCCTCTTTCAGCATTTGCATTCGTTCTGCACCTATGTTTTCAATCCATCGCTGTTCTATTTCAGCTACTATTTCTTCTTTAGCTTTCATTACTGACAAACCACGTTCGGTTAAAACGATGATTTTACCTCTTTTATCAGTAGGATGTGTTTTGCGTGTAACGTAGCCATTACTCTCAAGAGAATCCACCATTTTACTTACAGCTTGTTTGGAAATCCCTAAATACTCAGCTAGCTCTATACCAGTTGCCCCATTAGGGAGGATGCGTTTGAACATAAAACCATGTGCTGGCCTAATATCTTCAAATCCTAATTCACTTAATTTGTCATGTAGCTCAGTGATTAATGTGCTAAATGATAATGATAAAAGCGATGTAAGATCTAACTCGTTAAATGTTTGATCCATGTATATAACCTCCGCACTTGTAGTCAATCAAGTTGACTATATGTAATACTTATTGTACTATACATAATATAGTCAATCAAATTGACTATATTATGTTGGTAGAACAAATAATGATTTATATAATATAGAATCAATGGAGGTTTCACATGGTTAATATCGTGAAAATTAGAGGGAGTGTATTTGCACCGTATGCATCGCTGGAACCTATTAAGGACCCTGCAACAGGAAGAGTGTTTGAATATGCTGGAGATGCACGTGAGTTTACACCACAAGCTGTGAACACAAAGCGTTCAAGGTTAGAACAAGAAGTGAATATTGATTTTTATAAAAGAGAAATTTTCACATATGCAGATGCTTGTATCGTCACCGTGAAGATTACAAATCCAGATGGCTCAATTGAGTATCAAAAGGGAGAAACAAGTACAGAAAACATTGTATGTACAAATATTGTATGGAGTGAAGATGAAGTTTCATTTGAAATGAGAGCAAGTGCAAGTAATCCTTTAAACGCAGCAGCACCTGCAGCTGATTATTTTTTGACTATACGAGCTAATGAAAGTGGTACTGTGAATATTGAAGGTGTACATGATGGTTTCCCTTGCTATGAATTTTATAAACAAGTAGATTTTGGTTCGTTTGAATTGATATACAAACATGATTTCAGAAAAACGGATGATACCCCAGCAGCACTAGCTGGAGAGATGGAATATAGCTTTAAAACGATAAGCTAGCTGTAAATATAGCGCTATTTTTCAGAAGGAAGTAGCAAGCGTAAAAGAGAAAGCTATTTATTATGATAGCGAGATTGTGGGCTGTTTTACTCAAGATTATGCCGTATCTAAAATAAAATTATAGAGGTGTTTCTTATGACTAATATCGTGAAAATTAGAGCCAGTGTATTTATTCCAATGTCTTGGACTGAGGCTAAGAAGGATATGGAAACAGGAAAAGTAATTCAATTCGAAGGTGATTCACGTGAATTCACACCGTATGCGGTAAATGCGATGCGCTCTAGAGTTGAGCAAGAGGTAGTAGTGGATTTTTATAAAGAAGAAGTGTTTTCATATGCGAACACGGGTATTACGACAGAGAAGGTTACGAATCCAGATGGTTCTGTGAATAAAAGAACAGGAAAAGCGAGTACTGAAAATATTGTGTGCACGAATATCGTATGGAATCCTGGTGGTGTGCAATTTAAAATGAGTGCGAGTGCAAGTAATCCATTAAATATATATGCACCTCCTGTAGATTATTTATTACATGTATGTGTGAAAAAGGATGGTAGTATTGATATTCAAGGAGAGCATGATGGATTCCCTTGTTTTGAATTTTATAAGCAAGTAGATTTCGATTCATTTGAAAAAATATATACACATGATTTTAGAGAAACTGGTGATACAGCTGCAGCACTAGGCGGGAACATGGAGTATAGTTTTACAAAGAGATTATAGGAAGTATGAAAATGGAACGATGGATTGCTTCATTCGTAAAGAACTTGGAGATATCTAAGTTCTTTTTTATTTGTTTCAAATTTGTGAAAGAAAGACATATTGATTGAAATTAAATTTTTTATACTCTATCATATACCCATACGGGTATATGTTTTTGTGGTACATGAGAAAATTAAATAATATGGAGGTTTAAAATATGTCCAGAAAAATAGTTGTAGTAGGCGGAGTTGCCGGCGGGGCATCAGTAGCTGCAAGGCTTCGTCGTTTAAGTGAGGAAGATGAAATTATTATGGTTGAACGCGGTGAATACATTTCATTTGCAAACTGTGGATTGCCATATTATATTGGCGGTGTCATTACAGAAAGACAAAAATTATTAGTACAAACTGTTGAAAGGATGTCAAAGCGTTTTAATTTAGATATACGTGTATTGAGTGAAGTGGTAAAGATTAATAAAGAAGAGAAAACAATTACTATAAAGAATGTAACTACAGGTAAAACATATAACGAGGAATATGATGTTTTAATTCTTTCACCAGGGGCAAAACCAATTGTTCCACCTATTCCAGGTATTGAAGAAGCGAAGGCGTTGTTTACGTTACGAAATGTACCTGATACAGATCGTATAAAAGCGTATATTGATGAGAAGAAACCACGCCATGCGACGGTTGTTGGTGGTGGATTTATTGGAGTGGAAATGGTTGAGAATTTAAGAGAACGTGAGATTGAAGTTACTCTTGTAGAGATGGCGAATCAAGTGATGCCACCAATCGATTATGGAATGGCAGTATATGTACATGAGCATATGAAGGTGCACAATGTTGAGCTTGTTTTTGAAGATGGTGTAGATGCATTAGAAGAGAGCGGGACTGTTTTACGTTTAAAAAATGGTTCAATTATAGAGACAGATATGATTATTTTAGCAATTGGTGTACAACCAGAGAGTAGTTTAGCGAAAGATGCAGGATTAGCATTAGGAGTTAGAGGAACGATAAAGGTAAATGAGAAATTTCAAACATCTGACCCATATGTATATGCAATTGGTGATGCGATTGAAGTGAAAGATTTTGTTACAGAAACAGAAACGATGATTCCTTTAGCGTGGCCAGCTAATCGTCAAGGTCGCATGTTAGCAGATATTATTCATGGTCATACGGAGTCTTTATATAAAGGTACGATGGGAACTTCTGTGGCTAAAGTTTTTGATTTAACAGTTGCTTCGACTGGAGTAAATGAGAAAATATTAAAACGATTAAATATACCCTATGAGGTAGTACATGTACAGGCAAATTCTCATGCGGGATACTATCCGAATGCTACGCCAGTGCTAATAAAATTAATCTTTAATAAAGAAAGCGGAAAAATTTACGGAGCACAGGCTTTAGGGCGTGATGGAGTAGAGAAGCGTATCGATGTTATTGCAACGGCAATGAAGGCAAATTTAACTGTAATCGATTTACCAGATTTAGAATTATCATATGCCCCGCCGTATTCTTCTGCAAAAGATCCAGTAAACATGGTGGGATATGCTGCAAGTAATATAGTAGATGGTTTTGTGGACACAGTGCAATGGCATGAAATAGATCACATTGTTGAAAATGGTGGGTACCTTATTGATGTTCGAGAACCTAATGAACTAAAACAGGGAATGATTAAAGGCTCTATTAATATTCCGTTAGATGAATTACGTGATCGATTGGATGAAGTACCAATGGACAAAGAAATTTATATCACTTGCCAACTTGGTATGAGAGGGTATGTTGCAGCGCGTATGTTAATGGAAAAGGGATATAAGGTAAAGAATGTAGATGGTGGTTTTAAGTTGTATGGCACAGTATTGCCAGAACGTGTTGTATATTGATATTTTTCATCTTCTACTTCAAGATTTAGTGGAAGATGAAAATCTATAGATTAAGGTTTTATTTTTTGGTTTGCGAACATATAAGACAAAAATTAAAAATAGGGGTTTACAAAATACCCTATAGGGTATAATATATTGTCATAGGTTATAAATGGTGACATAATGGTAATGAGGTGATTATAGAATGGAATATAATCAAGATATGAAAAATAGATTGAAACGTATTGAAGGTCAAGTTCGTGGTGTGCTTCGTATGATGGAAGAAGGAAAAGATTGCCGAGAAGTTATTACACAGTTAACGGCATCTCGTTCTGCCCTTGATCGTACAATTGGGCTCGTTGTTGGAACGAATTTAGAGCAATGTTTGCGTGAACAGTTTGAAAGTGGTAATGGTTCAAATGAAGAGTTAATTAAAGAAGCTGTTCAATTACTTGTAAAAAGCCGATAATCTGTCAAACATAATTGTTGACAGATTTTCAAAAACGTTTTAATATACCCCTGCAGGTATATGTATATGGATTGTGGAGGAATCGATTATGAGTATAAAAGTGGATATGAGTTTAGATTGTAAAGGTTTGGCTTGTCCGATGCCTATTGTGAAAACGAAGAAGGCGATAGAAGGATTGGCACCAGGGCAAGTGATTGAAGTTAAGGCAACAGATAAAGGATCTACGGTAGATATAAAAAGTTGGGCGAGTAAAGTAGGACATCAATATATCGGGACGAAACAAGAGGGGGATGTATTGGTGCATTATGTTAGGAAAGCAAGCGAGCATGAAGTGAATGAAGTTGTGAAATATCCTCATACAATTACGAATGCAGAATTACAGTCTATATTGTCTCATGGAGAAGAGAGCATTGTATTAGATGTTCGCGAAGCAGCGGAATTTGCTTTTGGCCATATTCCATCCGCCATTTCGGTACCATTAGGTGAATTAGACAGCGCAGTGTTAGATGAGACGAAGCAAATTTATGTTATTTGCCGAACTGGTAATCGCAGTGATATAGCTTGCCAAATGTTGAATGAGAAAGGTTATTTAAATGTGAAAAATGTCATTCCAGGTATGGTAGAGTGGCAAGGGAATATAGAGAAGTAAATTTTTTTGAACGAAAATATACCTATGGGGGTAATTAAATGAATGTTAAACCGTTACAAGCAAAAGATGTGGCAGAGAAAGTTTTATTCGGAGAGTTATTTATTTTAGATGTTCGCAATGAGACGGATTATGAAGATTGGAAAATTGAAGGGAAACAAGTTTCTTCTATTAATAGACCTTACTTTGATTTGTTAGATGGTGTAGATCATATTGTAAGTGAATTACCTAAAGATAAAGATGTTTTAGTAGTATGTGCAAAAGAAGGGTCTTCTATATTTGTAGCAGAGCAATTAACAGAGGCGGGATTACAAAATATTTATTATTTAGCTGGTGGTATGAAAGCTTGGAGTGAATATGTGAAGCCGTTAAAAGTAGGGGATGTACAGGGCGGAGGAAGTATATATCAATTTAATCGTCTTGGAAAAGGCTGTTTATCTTATATGGTTGTTTCTAACGGTGAAGCAGCAGTTATTGATGCAGTAAGAACGGTTGAAGCATATGAGGAGTTTGCGAAAGAGCATGGCGTTACGATTACGAATGTAATGGATACACATTTACATGCAGACCATATTTCCGGAGGACGTAAGTTAGCTGAAAAGGTAGGTGGTACGTATTGGTTACCGCCAAAAGATGCCGAGGAAGTCGTTTTCTCATATGAACCACTTGTAGAAGGATCTGTTATTACGGTGGGGGGTACAAAAATTGAAATTGACGCGTTATACTCACCAGGGCATACGATTGGAAGTACGTCATTCATTGTAGATGATTCTTATTTATTATCAGGTGATATTTTATTTGTAGATTCAATTGGGCGTCCTGACCTTGCTGGTAAGGCTGAAGATTGGGTGAGTGATTTACGAAATACGTTATATACGCTGTATAAGGAACTGTCTCAAGATTTAATTGTTTTACCAGCTCATTATTCAAAAATAAGTGAAATGGATGAAAGAGGCATTGTGAGTGCGAGCTTACAAGAGCTATTTAAAGAGAATGTAGGGTTAAATATTGTTGATGAAATAGAGTTTCGTAAAACTGTGACAGAGAACTTACCGCCACAACCAAATGCATATGAAGAAATTCGTCAAACGAATATGGGGAAAATTCATCCGAGTGTGGAAGAAGAGCGTGAAATGGAGATTGGCCCAAATCGTTGTGCAGTGCATGAGTCATTATAAAAATAACAAATTGGAGGAATTGATGATGAATATAAAACAAGTATTAGATGCGAAAGGTTTAGCATGTCCAATGCCGATTGTAAGAACAAAGAGAGCAATGGATACTCTACAAACTGGAGAAGTGTTAGAAATACACGTAACGGATAAAGGGTCAGTTAAGGATATTCCAGCGTGGGCAAATAAAAGTGGTCATGACATCGTAAAGCATGTAGAAGAAGCTGATGTGCTGAAGTTTTGGATTAAGAAGGCGTAGGAAAAAAATATTGTTATAAATGCAGAGAGGTTGGTTATATGAACACAATATTAAGTACGCTTTTCATTGTACTTGCTGCATGGTTTGTTATTTCACGATTTTTACCAGTGAAAGGTGTGCAAAATATCAGTGGAAAAGAATTAAAGAATATAGTGGAAAAAAAGGGGAAACAACGTATCGATGTTCGTACAGTAGGTGAATATAGAGGAAATCATATGAAAGGATTTCAGAATATCCCGTTAAATGAGTTAGCTAGTAGAGCAAGTCAGTTAGATAAAAATAAGGAAGTAATCGTTATTTGCCAAAGTGGAATGAGAAGTAAGCAAGCTGCAAAGATGTTGAAAAAACTAGGGTTTCAGCAAGTAATAAACGTTTCGGGTGGTATGAATGCTTTGTGAGGAGGGACTTTAAAATGAAAGAAATGACAGCAAAAGAATTAGAAGAAAAATTGTTACGTAAAGAAGCAGTAAATATCGTAGATGTCCGTGAAGTAGAAGAAGTAGCAGAAGGGAGAATTCCAGAAGCATGTAATATTCCGCTAAGGCTATTAGAGTTTCGAATGCATGAGTTGGATAAAAAGAAAGAGTATATTATCGTTTGTCGCTCTGGCGGAAGAAGTGGAAGAGCAGTTCAGTTTCTAGAGAGCTACGGTTTTCAAGCAATCAATATGGTAGGTGGTATGTTAGCGTGGGAAGGTAAAGTCATATAGTGAAGTAAGTGATTTGGGCCTTTTTATAAATAAATAAATACCCCTATAGGTAATTGGAGGGAGAACAATATGGAACAACAGAAGAAAACAACAATCGTTTTATTTAGCGGGGATTACGATAAAGCAATGGCTGCTTATATTATTGCAAATGGCGCAGCGGCGTATGATCAAGAGGTAACTATTTTTCATACTTTCTGGGGATTAAATGCTTTAAGGAAAGATGAACATGTGAATGTAAAGAAAACATTTATAGAAAAAGTATTTGGAAAAATGATGCCACGCGGTGCTGATAAGATGGGATTATCCAAAATGAATTTTGCTGGCATGGGGCCGAAGATGATTAAAGGCATTATGAAAAAACATAACGCAATGCCTTTGCCAGATTTAATTGATTTGGCGAAAGAACAAGGAATTAAACTTGTAGCTTGTCAAATGACAGTAGATTTATTAGGGTTAAAAGAGGAAGAGATTATGGAAGGGGTAGAGTTTGCAGGTGTAGGGGCATATTTAGCAGATGCTTCGGATGGGAATGTAAACTTATTCATTTAAATCACCTTCTTTTTAGAAGGCGGGGGATGTAAGATGAGCTTAGTCGTATTACTTTTTATAATTGGGTTTATAGGATCGTTTATATCAGGAATGGTTGGGATTGGTGGCGCGATTATTAATTATCCGATGATCTTATACATTCCAGTATTGCTAGGATTTACTGGCTATACGTCACATGAAGTGAGCGGTATTACAGCGGTACAAGTATTCTTTGCAACTTTTGCAGGCGCGTGGGCATACCGGAAAAGTAATGACATGAATAAAACGTTAGTTATGTATATGGGAGCTAGTATATTAATAGGAAGCTTCATAGGGAGTTTCGGTGCTAACATATTAGAGGAACATACAGTCAATGTTGTTTATGCAGCATTAGCTACAATTGCAGCTATTATGATGTTTGTACCGAAACAAAATAATAGTGGAGATGTGAAGTATAATAAATGGTTAGCAAGCTTGTTAGCGTTCGTTGTAGGGGGAGCTTCAGGCATTATAGGAGCTGGAGGTTCGTTCCTTTTAGTTCCCATTATGCTAGTTATTTTAAAATTACCACTGCGCATGACGATCGCGACATCTATCGCTATTACGTTTATTTCCTCAATAGGGATTACTACAGGAAAAGTGATTACTGGGCAAGTAGTTATCATTCCAGCTCTAATTATTGCGGTTGCCAGTATATTTGCTGCGCCACTTGGAGCACGAGTCGGGAAGAGGCTAAATCAAAAAGTACTGCAATATGTATTGTCCACTTTAATTGTAGGCACTGCTGTTAAAATGTGGATCGATATGATATCAAAATAAAAGGATGGTGCTGCTTACAGCCCATCCTTTTATTTATTGTCCGTAAACCTAACGGATTATAGTTTTACTTTATGCCCAAATAACTTTCATTAAGTTTTTATATTCGTCATTTGCTAATTTATATAGCATTCTCGTATGTTCAAAGACAAGTGCTGGATTAAAGTTTGGTTCTGAGAATGCAAGAGATGCTGAAATATCAATTGCATTTTGCTTGTTTAATGTGAATTTTGCAAAGCGATAAGATGTGTTTAATTCATTAATAACATGTAAAATATCATTTGTTGATGTTGCATCAGGCACGTGAGCAACATTGAAGCAGTATATATCCACCGTAGGATGTTCGTTTTGGAAAGCAGCGATAAGTTGAATTTTTGCGCCAGCTTCTGTCTCTAATCCTACTGAAAAATGAACAGAGCCATCATTTTCATCTATATTTTCTTCCATGTATATATCGTTGGATTTTAAGTAGTCTTTAAAATCTGAGATGTTATGTTTTACTGCAGCTTTCATATGTATGAGCCCCCTGATAATTGGAATAGATTGCTACTATTTATTATAATTTAAAAATATTAAAAAAGATAGTTAGAAAGTTCTGATTTTTGATTCTGAAGAAATAAAAAGAAGCAGTACTCTACCTCCATAGAGTACTGCTTCTTTACTATTCATTGTCGTTAGACGATGTTTCTGTATCTTCACTGCTATTTTTGTTCTTATTTTTCACTTCATTGTTACTTGATTCGCGTTCACTTGAATTTTCAGACTTAGATTCTTTTGTCTTTTTCGAATCAGAGTCTGAGTCAGACTTTGTATATGCAGGTAGCCCAAGATGAGTACGAAGTTCATTTGTAACATTAGCTAATTCTTTTTTATCTGGATTGTAGTAGTAAGTTCGACCACCACCAGCAGATTTGCTACATGTATCGTCACCTTTTGCCATATAGCAATCATCACCTTGGATTTGTAATTTCTCAATTTCCGAATCCGATCCATATTTATAGAATGAAAGCATATCATCAAATGTTAAGTTTGTAACGAATTGTCCGTTAATATCATCAATGATGTTGCCAACTTTTGTTACAGAACCAACACTTGTTAGTTTCTTTAAAATAGCCTCGATAACGAGTTGTTGACGTTGTCCACGCATTGCATCACTATCGATGTGTCTTGTTCTAGCAAGAGCAAGAGCTTCTTCGCCATTTAACTTTTGAACACCTTTTTCTAGGTGAATTGCCTCAGCATTATCATTGCTATCTTGCTCAGTAAATTCAACTGGTACATCAACTTCAACACCGCCCAAGTCATCGACGATTTTTATAAATGATTTAAAGTTGAATTTTACAAAATAATCGACAGGAACATTCATTAATTTTTCAACTGCATCAATGCTTGCTTGTGGTCCACCATTTTTTCCGTTTTTAGCAGAACCGAATGCATGAGCGTGTGTAATTTTATCTTTTTTCTTTTCTATTGGAATATAAGTATATGTGTCACGTGGGATACTTAATAGTTTAACAGTTTTGCTATCTTTATTAAATGTTGCAAGTAAAAGCGCGTCTGTTCTTATAGCTTCACCATATTCTTTTCCACGGACATCGCTTTCATCAACACCCATTATTAAAACAGAGACATTGTTTGTAATAGGTTTTACAGCCTTATCACGTAAATCAGATTTATCACCGCGTGCTAAATCGTGTGCGGCATTTCGAACAGCAGAAGATGCTTTATTTACTAAAAACCAAGTATAACCGCCGCCTATTAATAAAACGAATAGTATAGCGCTTATAATAATTTTTATTTTTTTCTTATTTTTTTTCGGTTTACTGCGTGTATTTTCTTGCAAAGATGGGTTTTGCTCCATTTCTTGTACTCCTTCATTTGGATTGAAATACGACACTCATATCCACTTATTATAATGAAATTTAGCGAAAAAAAACATTACAAATCATTTACATTTCGTAAAAATTCAATTTATTTATAAAAAGTCAGATTTTCTATATATTATTTTGTAGATGTAGAATAAGTATAAGGGCTATTAGTAGAAATGAAAATATATATTATGAGAAAGCGATAGGGAAGTAAGATTTGTTGAAATATAGCCAAGAAGAAATGAGTAAGCTTACTTATTTCTTCTATATAATAAAGAAGAATTTGACGGATAAAGGAGAGAGCATAATGAATCATACATCATTCCGAGCAATCGTTGTGAACGAAACGGAAAATCATCAGTTTGTAAGAAAAGTTGTTGAGAGAGAAGTAAGTAGTTTACCTGAGGGAGACGTACTCATACAAGTTCATTATTCTTCATTAAATTATAAAGATGCCCTTTCAGCTACTGGTAATAAAGGTGTTACGAGAACGTATCCTCATACGCCAGGAATTGATGCCGCAGGAGAAGTTGTGAGTAGTGAAGATAACTGCTTTAAGGTAGGAGATCAAGTTATTGTAACGGGATATGACTTAGGTATGAATACCTCTGGTGGTTTCGGAGAATATATTCGCGTGCCATCATCTTGGGTCGTGCCTTTACCAGAAGGAATGTCATTAAAGGAAAGTATGATGTATGGGACAGCAGGTTTTACTGCGGCTTTTTCGGTATATAAGCTTATTGGAGCAGGAATCAAGCCTAGTATGGGAGATATTTTAGTAACGGGTGCTACAGGCGGCGTAGGGAGTGTAGCTGTTAGTATATTAAGTAAGTTAGGGTTTAACGTAGTAGGAGCGACAGGGAAAATGGAAGAGGAAGAAATGCTACTACGTCTAGGAGCGAAAAAAGTGATTCATCGCGCGGAATTGAATGATGAATCAGGAAGACCGATGTTAAAAGGGATATACGCGGGAGTTATCGATACTGTAGGTGGACATATGTTAGAAACAGCTTTAAAAACAGTAAAGTATGGTGGTTGTGTAACGACATGCGGTAATGTGGCAGGCCAGGAACTACAAACCACGGTATATCCGTTTATTTTACGAGGTATAAGCCTTTTAGGGATAGATTCCGTGCAATGCCCAGTAGATGTGAGAAGAGATGTCTGGACGCTTTTAGCGAAAGAATGGGGAAATAAAGAATTACTATCTTATACAGAAGAATGTACATTAGAAGAATTAGAGAAGAAGTTTGCACTTATATTGCAAGGAAAGTTAAAAGGAAGAACAGTTGTTAAAATATAATGAAAAAAGAGACGCTTAAGTTAGCGTCTCTTTCTTATTATAATGATTGTTTTAAATTGATTTTTCCTTGTTCGCCTAAAACACCGTCAGCGATATTTACAGCGTGATCGCCAATGCGCTCTAAGTTACTTACCATATCGACGAAGATGATACTTGCATCACCTGAACAGCTGCGTTCGTTTAGACGTAATACGTGACGTTTACGAAGAACACGTTCCATTTGATCGATTTTGCGTTCTTTTGCAATAACAGTTTGAGCTAGTTCAGTATCGAAGTTTGTTAAAGCTTCAACTGCGTCTTGCAGTGTTGAAATCGTTAATTCTAGCATTTCGTTTAATTCAGCTAATGCTTCATCTGATAGTGAAACACGGTTTGAAATTTGGAAATCTACAAGTTCTACAAGGTTTTCTACATGATCACCGACACGTTCAATATCTCCAACAACACCTGCTAAAACAGAATGTTTTTCAGAATCCGTAGGTGAAAGTGGCTTTTCTGATAGTAAAACTAAATACTCGGTAATTTTTTTATCTAAATTGTTAATAGCTCCTTCTAATTGAGTAGCCATGTTTGCGTGTTTTTTGTCTTGTGTATTTAAAAATTGATTTGCTTCTTTTAATCCATGTAATGAGAACTCAGCCATACGGATAATCTCTTTTTGAGCTTCAGTTAAAGCGATGGCTGGAGATTGTTCAATAAAGATTGGATTTAAATGTTGCGGTTTGAAATTAATAGCAGAATCTTCGCCGCGAATAATTTTTGTTACAATCCATGCTAATACTGCAATGAATGGGAACTGAATGATTGTATTTGTTACGTTAAATGTTCCGTGTGCAAATGCAATGGTCATTTCTGGATTCAAGTTTAATGATGTTTGGAAATATTGAATTAAACTTGTAAATGGTACTAATAAAATTGTAAAGATAATGGTACCGATAATATTAAAGATAACGTGAACTAATGCTGCACGTCTTGCTGCAATTGAAGTACCGATTGCTGCTAATACTGCTGTAATTGTCGTACCGATGTTATCACCGAATAATACAGGAAGAGATGCTTGTAAATCGATTGCACCTTGACCGAATAGTTCTTGTAAAATACCGATTGTTGCACTTGAGCTCTGTACAATTAAAGTGAAGACTGTACCGACAACAATTCCTAAAATTGGATTATCACTCATGCTAATCATTAAATCTTGGAATGACTCTAAAGAACGAAGAGGTTTCATACCTGCGCTCATTAATTCTAAACCGAAGAATAGCATACCAAAACCGAATACAACTTGACCTACAGAATGTACTTTTTTATTTTTAAAGAAGAATAGTAAGATTGCTCCAACTGCCATAACTGGGAGAGCATATTCTCCGATTTTAATTCCGATAATAAATGCAGTAACTGTCGTACCGATGTTTGCACCCATAATAACACCGATTGCTTGTCTTAATGTCATAAATCCGGCACTTACAAGTCCGACTGTTAAAGCGGTTGTTCCTGAACTAGATTGGATTAATACAGTAACTAACATACCAGCTAGTACACCCATTAGTGGGTTTGTTGTAAAACGATCTAGAATATCGCGAAGACGATCTCCAGCTGCTTGTTGCAGTCCATCGCCCATGTATTTAATCCCGAATAAGAAAATACCTAATCCACCAATGAATTGGAAGATCATTTCTTGAACATTATATTCCACGCATTCCACTCCTTAAATTTCATGTACGCTGTAATTATTAACTGAACCTTGAGTCACTGTAAACGGTTTGCTAGTAAAATTTACACTAAATTTACAAAGAGATGAAAAGTTTACAATTCTTTAAAGAAACAGCTGTATTTTATTGGTTTTTGTATTTCGTAAATAGTGTTTTTGTAAATAAATCACACTTTTTAGAATAGTATTATTCAATTGTATATCAAGGGAATTGTCTACAAGTTCATTGTATATTTTTTGAGGAAAGTTAAAAAAATATGTAGGGAAATGCATGTAGTTTTATAACGTCAACATAAGGTTTAATATTTATTAAGTAGTCTTTTTTGCAAGAAAAAAAGCCGCTAAATTATCCAGCAGCTTTTTCTGTATTTTTATCTCCGTGCTTTTGTTTTCTTATACTTGTAATGTAAATGAAGAGAAAAGCAATAAGTAATAGCGAAGAATAACGATATACAGTTGCATAGTTTGTAAAATGAGCAATAAATCCAAATATAATAGCTCCAGCGCCGATTCCAAGGTCAAATGCGGAGAAGAATGTAGCCGTTGCTACGCCACGTCGATGCGGTGCTACGCGGTCAATCATCCATGCTTGTAGTGCGGGTTGGATCGCCCCAAAACCACTTCCGTAACATGCTGCAGCAATAATTAAGCTCGGAATTGTCGTCGTATACGACAATAAAATAATACCTGTAAACGTTATAATAACTCCCGGAATGATGACGAATGTATGACCTTTCGCATCATATAGCTTCCCAGAGAATGGACGAGTTACAGCGATTGCTAGTGCGTTACATAAAAAGAAGAGACTAATATCAGCTATGCCGACTTCTGTAGCAAATAGTGTGATAAAACTTCCGATTCCTCCGTACATTAATGTAATACATAATATTAATAATGAAGGAAGTAAAGCTTTACGCTCAATAAATCCATCGAGAAAAGTACTAGATGATTGTTGTGGAGGCTGTTTCGTTTTTTGGATTTGAAGTAGTTTCGTTAATATTAATGAAACAATTGTGCACGATAATGCACATAAAAAAAGAATTGTGAAGTTATATGTTTGCATAAGCCATAGTCCGATAAGTGGACCGAGGGCCATTGCAATTGTTCCAGAAAGGCCAAAATATCCCATGCCTTCTCCGCGGCGAGCTGAGGGAATTAAATCAGAAACGACAGTTCCATATGTAGTCGTTGTAATACCGAAACCAGCTCCGTGTAAAATACGAACAGCAAGCAAGAGAAAGATTGTTGAGGCGAAAAGGTAACTGCCCATAGCGAGTAAACAAATAGCAGTACCGATCATTAAAATGATTTTTTTATTGAATTTTTGCAAGGCATTCCCAGTTAGCGGTCTAACAAAAAGTGCCGCAACGGTAAACATGCCAACAACCAATCCGATATTGGAACTTGTGCCACCAATTTCTTTCACATAAACAGGTAAGGTTGGAATTAACATTTGAAACCCTAAAAACATACATAAGTTTGCAAAAATTAAAGCAACAAACTCTTTTGTCCATAACGGTTCTCGTTTTACGAGTATTGCTTCTCCCATATATTCATCCCCTATATAAAATTTTCTCTTTTCTTTCGAGTATATGTATTGGCCAATGAAACAGTCAAGGAAGGTGTCTTGAAAACGGATAACAATTTTTAAGATGAAAAACTGACAAATTTGTGTAAAAGCTACACAACTATGAAAAAAAGATGTAAAGTATAGATGTATAGACTTGTAGGTGTTAAGAATGATAGAAATTGTTTTTTCTTTAAAGAAAGCGGATTCAAAAGGGTAGTGAACAAGAAGGGGATATATACTTTTTCACTACATATATTTGAAAAGGTTTACAATATGATGAAGAAAGAGGCGTGTACATATGAGACGATTAGGTATTTCTATTTATCCAGAACATTCAACAGTAGAGAAAGATAAGGAGTATTTAACATTAGCAAGTAAATATGGATTTACACGTGTGTTCACATGTTTATTATCTGTGGATGGAGAAAAAGAGAAAATTATAGAAGAATTTAAAGAAACGATCTCTCATGCGAATGCATTAGGGTTCCAAGTATTAGTTGATATTAGTCCATCTGTTTTTGAACAATTAGGTATTTCGTATAATGATTTATCATTCTTCCATGAATTAGGTGCGTACGGTATTCGTTTAGATGTTGGTTTCTCAGGATTAGAAGAATCAATTATGACTTATAATCCGTATGGTTTGAAAATTGAGATTAATATGAGTAATGGTACGAAGTATGTAGATAACATTATGAGTCATAGACCAAATCGTGAAAATTTAATTGGTTGTCATAATTTTTATCCGCATCGTTATTCAGGGTTATCATACGATCATTTCATTAAATGCTCGAAACAATTTAAAGATTACGGTATGAGAACGGCTGCTTTTATTTCATCATTTGATGCAACATACGGACCTTGGCCAGTAACAGAAGGGTTATGTACATTAGAGCAGCATCGTGAATTACCGATGACAACACAGGCGAAGCATTTATTCGCGACGGAATTAATTGATGATGTTATTATTGCAAACGCATATGCGTCAGAAGAAGAATTACAAGCACTAGGTGCATTAAATAAAGAGAAACAAACATTTGATATAGAACTATATGATACAACGACAGAATTAGAAAGAATTATCGTATTAGACGAACCACATTTTTATCGCGGAGATGTATCTGAATATATGATTCGTTCTACACAAAGTCGTGTGAAATATAAAAAAGAAGAGTTTAAACCTCATAATACGCGTGAAATTAAGCGTGGAGATTTATTAATTGATAATGAACAATATGGCCAGTATAAAGGCGAATTACAAATTGCATTAAAAGATATGGTGAATACAGGAAAAACAAATGTAGTTGGTCGAATTATAGAAGAAGAAATTTTCTTATTAGATTATTTACAAGCATGGGATAAATTCGGGTTCACATTAAAGAAATAGAGAGAATATAAAGGGGAAAAACTACTGATTTCAGCAGCTTTTCCCCCTTTATATATAAAGAGCGAGAGGAAGAGCTATGACAAAGGTGCATCAGCGATTAATTTCTATTTTAGAGGAGTTTTTAGAAGAGAAATCGATGTTAAATCGAGCTTTTTTAGCGGGCCGTTTACATGTATCAACGAAGACGATTCAAAAGGATATAAAATTATTAAATGATATATTGGAAGAAAACGGAGCGAAAATCGAATCGCAAAGAGGGACTGGGTACGAATTAGAAATTATACAAACGAAGAAATTTGAAGAATTTTGTGTGAGTCTATTTCAAAAACAGACGGAAAAGATCCCAACTTCTTATGAAGAAAGAATAGCGTATATTCTGCAGCGTGTTTTAACGACAGAGGGATATGTGAAGCTTTCAGAATTAGCAGAAGAGATTTATGTGAGCAAATCAACGGTCAATTTAATTATGAAAGATGTTACAGATATATGTGGCCGCTATAAATTACAAATTGAGAAGAGACCGTATTATGGTATACGTATTGTTGGAGGGGAATTTAATATTCGTTCTTGTTTATCACAATATGGTTTACCGCGTTATGACCATACTCCGTTTCATGAGCAATTTGAGCAGACGGAGACATATTTATCGCTACCTCATATATCACTCATTCGTTCAATTATATTAAAGTATATTGAAGGCGGAACAATATATTTATCTGATATAGAAATTGATAATTTAGTCATTCATATTGCAATCGCATTAAAGCGTTGTCAAAGTCAACATTATATGAAAGAACTGCATGCGGAGCAATCAGAACTTATAATAAAGAAAGAATATACAATTGCGAAGCAGATTTTAGGAGATTTAGAGAAAGAGTTAAAATTTTTATTTCCAGAAGAAGAAGTATTATATGTGACGATGCATTTATTAAGTACTGCTGTTACAACGAGAGATCGCTATGAAAATGTAGAAGAGCTATTAGGAAAAGATATATATGCATTTATGCAACATATTCTTTTTAAAGTAGCGGAAGAACGGAATCTTATTTTTTATTATGATGAAGAATTATTATTTGGATTTGGTATTCATTTAAAAACGTTATTAAATCGTTTGAAGTATAAGTTAAATACGAGAAATCCTCTTTTGGCAGAAGTGAAAAAGAATTATCCATATGCTTTTGAAATTGCGGTTCTTGTTGGAGATATCATTGGTGAATATACGGGTGAATCGATCCCTGAAAGTGAAATTGGTTATATAGCAATTCACTTCGGCGGAGCGATGAGCCGTTTGCAGGAGCAGAATCAAAAGAAAAGATGCTTATTAGTTTGTGCGACTGGTCAAGGAAGTGCACAACTATTAAAATATAAAATTTTATCACAGTTCCGAGATAAATTAGAGATTGTAGGTATTACAGGCTATTATCAATTGAAAGTAGAAGATCTTTATAAAGAAAAAATAGATTGTATTATTAGTACGATTCATATACCGAGTGGCTTGCCTGTTCCAGTTATAAAAGTGAATTCAATATTTGATGATAAAGAGATTAAATCGATTGGTCAGCGGTTGTTTACGCATGTGAATAATAGTGTGCAGCAATATATTAAGGAAGATTTAATCTTTTTAAATCATAGTGCTTCTACGAAAGAGGATGTTATTCAGTTTTTATGTGAGAAAGCTGCTGAGAAACGCTATGTACCAGAAAACTTTTATGCTTCTGTTATGGAAAGAGAAAATACGTCTCCGACAGCGGTTGGGAATTCAGTTGCAATCCCGCATCCGATGCAGTTATTAAGTGAGGAAACTTTTTTGATGTTTTGCACACTTGAAAAGGCTGTTGATTGGGGAGATAAAAAAGTACAAGTAATTATTTTATTTAGTGTAAAGCGCAATAATAATGAAGATTTGCAAAGGCTTTATGATTTTTTATATGATATTATGTCTAGTCAAACTACGATAGAGAAACTTACTCAGACCGAGGTAATTGAAGATTTTCAAGAGATTTTATTATCATTTTGAAAAAGTATATAAAAACTTCCGTTACATAACGGAAGTTTTTTATGTTTAATTGTATGCGTTTTCATAATAAGATAAAAATATAGAAAACATATAGCTTGGGGGAATTTAAAATGGCTGATATGCAAACTCCATTTGCATTAATTTTACATGGTGGCAATGCGAGAAGTGCGGCGCTTGAAGCAATCGCTTTTGCAAGACAAGGAGATTTTGAGAATGCGGGTGAAAAGATGAAACTTGCTAGTGAGGAAATTTCAGCAGCGCATCGTATTCAAACGGATTTAATTCAAGAAGAGGCAAGAGGAAATCATGCAGAAATCAGTTTACTGTTAGTGCACGCACAAGACCATTTAATGAATGCAATTACAGTGAAAGAACTAGCTAAAGAATTTATTACTCTTCATAAACGCGTGGAAGAGAAAGTGACAGTATAAGATGTATATTTTATTATGTTGTGCAGCAGGTATGTCAACGAGTATGGTCGTAAGAAAAATGCAAGAAGAGGCAAAGAAACAGGGGAAGAATTATAAAATTAAGGCGGTTGATTCAGAACTTGTGAAACTTGAAATTAAGGAAGCTGATGTCGTTTTAATTGGTCCACAAGTGAAATATTTATTTCCAGCTGTAGAGTTTCTTGCAAACTCATACAACATACCAGTTGCAATTATAGACCAACGAGATTATGGCATGTGTGATGGTTTGAAAGTGCTTAGGCAAGCAGAACAATTAGTTTTAGCATAATTATATCTTTTTAAATATAAACATTATAATGTTATAAAGTTTATTTCATTCTTTTATAGTAGAGAGAAAGAGGAGGGCTATTGATGAATGGGTTTATGAATTTTATGGAACAAAAGATTATGCCAACAACGCAAAAGATTGCAGGACAACGACATTTATTGGCAATACGAAATGGGGTTATTTCTACATTACCGTTAACGATCGTCGGGTCATTTTTCGTTATCTTTTTAAATTTACCAATTGATGCATATATGGAATGGATTGCACCGTTTCGCCATATTTTAGATATTCCATTCCGATTTACAGTAGGACTAATGGCATTATACGCAGCGTTTGGTGTAGGAGCTTCGCTCGCGAACTTTTATCAGCTCAATCAATTAAGTGCAGGGCTACTATCTGTACTCGCCTTTTTACTAGCATCAGTTGAACCAATTCAAATTACGAAAGCTGTACCAGGTGTTATTGATGCAGGTCGATATATTTCAGTAGGAACATTAAGTGCAACGTCTTTATTCGGCGCAATTGTTACAGCATTAATTGCAGTAGAAATTTATCATTTTATGATTAAGCATAATATCTCAATAAAATTACCAGACAGTGTCCCACCAGCAGTTTCAAATTCGTTTGCAGCATTAATTCCAACATTAGTAGTTATTCTTTTATTCTGGGGCATTCGCTACGGTTTGAAATTCGATGTAAATACAACAATTACATACTTAATCGCACCATTAAAATCAGTACTAGTAGGAAATAACTTATTCGGTGGTTTATTAACAGTATTCTTAATCGTGTTCTTCTGGTCATTTGGTATACATGGACCGGCGATTTTAGGACCAATTATTCGTCCGATGTGGGATTCAGCAATTCTTGAAAATATGGAAGTGTTCACGGCTACAGGAAATGCACATCAGTTACCAAACTTATTTACAGAGCAATTCATTCAATGGTTCGTATGGATTGGCGGATCAGGCTCAACGTTAGCTTTAGTAATTATGTTTATGTTCTCTAAATCTAAGTTCCTAAAAGAGTTAGGTAGATTATCATTCGTACCAGGTTTATTCAATATTAACGAGCCAATTATTTTCGGAGCTCCGATTGTAATGAACCCAATCTTAATTATTCCGTTCGTTATTACACCGCTAGTGACAACGACAGTATCATATTTCGCAGTTGTTTCAGGTATGATTCCACTCATGATGGCGAAACTGCCATTTACGATGTTAGCACCAATTGCAGCGATTATTAGCACGGACTGGACAATTATGGCTGGTGTACTTGTACTTGTTAACTTTGCGATCTCATTCGTTATTTACTATCCATTCTTCAAAATGTATGAGAAACAACAATTAGCAGGAGAGGAGAAAACAGAATGCTCGGAGCAATTATCATCTTAATTACATTCGTGGTCGGACAGTGTACTGCCCATTATTCGAAATGGGTACAAAGTAAATCTTTATTAGTGTTACTACTAGTATCAGTTTTATTTATCGGTTGTTCAATGGGTGCATATGTAATGTTAGGTCTACACTCACCGTACGTAATTATTGTACCGACAATTTTATGTGCAACATGTTTATCTGCAAAATATAGATTTACGAGCATGGCATTAATACAACGTGTGAAGGAGATGCAAAAGCATGGAGCGTAAATTAGGAATTTCACTTTATCCAGAACATTCAACGAAAGAAAAAGATATGGCTTATATTTCCGCAGCGGCACGACACGGTTTTTCAAGAATATTTACTTGTTTGTTATCTGTGAATCGTCCGAAAGAAGAAATTGTAGCTGAATTTAAAGAGATTATCAATCACGCAAAAGATAACAATATGGAAGTTATTTTAGATGTAGCTCCGGCTGTTTTTGATCAGCTTGGTATTAGTTATAGCGATTTATCATTCTTCGCGGAGTTAGGTGCAGACGGTATTCGTTTAGATGTAGGCTTCGACGGGTTAACTGAAGCGAAAATGACGAATAATCCGTACGGTTTAAAAATTGAGTTAAATGTAAGTAACGATATTGCGTACTTAGAAAATATTCTTTCGCATCAAGCGAATAAATCAGCTTTAATTGGTTGCCATAATTTTTATCCGCAAAAATTCACTGGTCTTCCGTACGATTATTTCATTCGCTGCAGTGAACGCTTTAAAAAGCATGGTATTCGCAGTGCAGCCTTTATTACATCACATGTCGCAAACATCGGTCCATGGGATATTAACGATGGATTATGTACATTAGAAGAGCATCGTAATTTACCAATTGAAGTACAAGCGAAGCATTTATGGGCAACAGGGTTAATTGATGATGTCATTATCGGAAATGCTTATGCGAGTGAGGAAGAGTTAGAGAAACTAGGAAACTTAAATCGCTACATGTTACAGCTAAAAGTGCACTTTGTAGACGAAGCGATTGAAGTAGAGAAGAGAGCTACGCTGCAAGAATTACACGTAAGGCGCGGCGACATAACAGAGTATATGGTACGTTCTACAGAAGTGCGTAAAAAGTACAAAGACTATGACTTCCCAGTGCGCGAAAGTGTGCTACAGGAAAGAGGGCAAGTTGTAATTGGTAACAATTCATTTGGTAAGTATAAAGGTGAACTGCAAATCATTCTAAAAGAAATGCCGATAGATGAACGGAAAAATATTGTCGGTATAATTGCGGAAGAGGAGTTATTCTTACTAGATTACGTAGGGGCTTGGACACAGTTTACTTGTGTGGAATAGGGAAGATAGGGGGCGGTCCAAATTTTGGAACGCCTTTTTAATATTAAAGTACTTTTAACGTCAAAATTTGTCGGTAAATCGATATCTCTTGTCGAATCGTTGATATATTGTAAGTTATGATAGATATATTCGAAAAATCGTTGATATATTGTAGGTTACGATAGATATATTTGAAAAATCGTTGATATAATTTCATTTACTATGTCATTTTTCAGTAGTTTAATAGAGTAAAAAAAAGAGCCAGCCTCAACGATGAGACTGACTCTTTTTTTTAACTAGTTTAATACTTTAACTGTAACTGTTTTACGTCCCCAGCTACTTGATGTGCCTTTATCTGGCATTAAAACGTCGATTTTATTACCTTTAATAGCTCCACCAGTATCACCAGCGATTGCTACTCCGTAACCTTCAACCCATACTTTTGAACCTAATGGAATGACACTTGGATCAACTGCAATTAGTTTCATGTTTGGATTAGCTGTTAAGTTGTGGCCTAAAGCTGATTTTACTTGGTCGCCTGCTTTATAACCATTTTCAAGTGGATCTGCTGTATAAGCTGTTGCTACAACACGTAACTCACGAGAAGATGATGGTGCACTTGTTTCAGTTTCTTTTGCAACAGGTTGTTGTGTAGCTGGTTTTTGAGCTTTAGCTGCTTCTTTAGCTTTAGCCGCTTCACGAGCTTCAGCTGCTTCTTGAGCCTTAGCCGCTTGAGCTTCAGCATCTTCTTGAGCTTTAGCCGCTTCACGAGCTTTAGCTGCTTCTTGAGCTTTAGCCGCTGCTTGAGCTTCAGCATCTTCTTGAGCTTTAGCTGCTTCACGAGCTTTAGCCGCCTCTTGAGCTTTAGCTTCTGCTTGAGCTTCAGCATCTGCCTGAGCTTTAGCTGCTTCTTGAGCCTTAGCTGCTTCACGAGCTTTAGCCGCTTCTTGAGCTTTAACTTCTGCTTGAGCTTCAGCTGCTTCCACTGCTTTAGCTTTTGCTTGAGTTTCAGCTACTTCCTGAGCTTTAACAGCTTCACGAACTTTAGCTGTATCTTGAACTGTAGTTGTTTTTTCAGCTTTAACTACTGGTTGAACTTTAACTGGTGCTTTACCTGTTAAGTAAGGAACATGAACATAAGCTGTTTTTCCGTTATATTCAAATTGAATCCAATCATTTTGTACTTGGTGTGTTGTTTCGATTACATCATCTTTTTTCAACTTACCAAGAATCTCTGAATCTGTGTTTGCACTAGCACGTACATTTAATACGTTTGCTGTTACGTAGTAAGTGTCTTTTGTATAGTCAGCGCTTATGAAAGCTTCTTTACCGCTATTCAATTGAACTTTTGACCAACCATTTTCTGTATGTAAAACATTTACTTTATATCCATCTAATAATTTTCCTACAACTTTTGATTCAGTAGTTGGGTTTTCTCGTACGTTTAGTACGTCAGTCGTTACGATCGTTTCTGCTTTAGCAGATGTTGTGAAAATCCCAAGACCAAAAACCGCTGCTGTTGCTATACCCATAAATTTTTTCATAATAGCCTCCATTGCATTTGTTTTCGTTGACCTCATTATAGCAACCATTATTTTCTTATTTGCGAAAAACATAAAATTACAAAGCTTTCGTAACGGGGCATTAATATTCTGTAACAATTCCATAAATATCCTGATAGCGCTTCCTTGTTGTTTTTTGGCGTATTAGGGCATGTAAAACACAAAATGAGTAGCATTTCAATTACCGTAACATTAATAATGTTACGGTAATATTTCTTGTGGATATCTATAGTGTTACAAAAACAGCGTATTTTACTGTCTGAATGAAAAGATAGTTATGGAATGATAACCTTTTTAGATGTAAAAAGATATAAATGAGGTGAAATTTAATGAAATATCGATATAATTGTTACAAAATCAGTCGAAGCATGGAAAAAATTACGCCTTGATTTTCGTCTGTTACATAGTATTTTTGCAATAATAGGATTAGATAATAGCCTTAGTACCTATAAATAATGAAGAGTATTAGAGTGATAGTTGTAACGTGAAATATATATAATAGAAGAAACTCGATTTAATAGGTAAATAAAAAACGCAGGAGTGTAAACTCCTACGTTTTTGTTTATTCATATCGTAAACATTCAATTGGATCAAGTTTTGCAGCTTTGTTGGCTGGTAGTAGTCCGAATGCAATACCGATTAGCATTGAAATACCTACGGCAAGAAGTCCAAGTTCTTTTGAGACAACGAGTGGCCATCCAGCAAAGATTGAGACGATCCAAGCGAAGAAAATACCAAGCATGAATCCGATGAAACCACCAAGTCCTGTTAAAATACAAGATTCGATTAAGAATTGTGTTAATACTTTACCACGTGTTGCACCAAGTGCTTTACGAATACCAATCTCACGTGTACGTTCTGTTACAGATACGAGCATGATGTTCATTACACCGATACCACCAACAAGTAAGGAGATAGCAGCAATACCACCGAATACCATTTTCATCATACCGATTGATTCGTCTAGTTGTTTCGTAAATTCACCTAAATCTTGTGCTTCGAATTTGTGCTCAAATTTAGGAGCTTTCATTTCGTTTAAGACAGAAACAGCTTGTTTTTCTACACTTTTACGTTCTGTCGGAGAGGTCATTGTTAATCTTACAGAGTCATACTCATTTACTCCTGAAATGACAGGCGCGTTTTCAAGTGACGTATAACCTTCAGGCATAGGCATTCCGAAGTCGTTTTTCGTTTCGTATACACCGACTATTTTATAAGGCTTTCCTTTTATATCTGTGTATTGGTTTGATTCCCAACCACTAAATAATTTGTTGAAAGCTTCTTCATTTAATATAACAGCAGGGATTGCTTGGTTTAGTTCACTGTCATTTAATTCACGACCGTGAACTAATTTTATTTTCGAATCTTTCATAAAGGCGCCTGTTCCACCTTTTAAATCAAGATTTACATCTTTTGAACCAGCAGATGCTTTTACTTTCATACTTACGTCTGGATATACATCTTTAACGCCTGGTACAGTTTGCAGACGGTTTAGCATATCAGGTGTGATTTTGGCACTATCTGTTCCGTAATCAGGGTTGTTGTAGTAAATCGTTACTTCATTATCTTTTCCTTGGCCTAATTCTTTTTTAAACTTTGCGTTTGTACCATCACCCATTGAGATGATAGTAATAATGGCACTAATACCGATAATAATACCTAACATTGTTAAGATAGAACGCATCTTATGAGCAAAGATAGAGGAAAGGGCCATGCGTATATTTTCACTCGTATTCAAAATTAACCTCTCCAATCTTGGACGATATTTCCGTCACGAATTACAATTTGACGTGCTGCAGCTTCCCCGATTTCACGATCATGGGTAATCATAATAATTGTTGAGCCTTGTTTATTTAATTCGTAAAAGAGGTCCATAATTTGTGTGCTTGTTTTCGTATCAAGTGCTCCCGTCGGTTCATCGGCTAAAATGAATTTTGGGTTATTTACGATTGCACGTGCAACAGCGACACGCTGCTTTTGCCCACCGGACAATTCGTTCGGTAAGTGAGTAGCGCGATCAGCTAAGCCTACTTTTGTTAAAGCAGCTAACGAGCGCTCACGTCTTTCTTTTTTATCGACTCCAGCGTAAATAAGAGGTAGCTCTACATTTTGAAGTGCTGTAAGTCTAGGTAATAACATGAAGTTTTGGAATACGAATCCGATTTCTTTATTACGTACGTATGCAAGTTCTGTTTCAGACATGTTTGAAATGTTTTGACCAGCTAGTTCGTACGTACCTGTCGTCGGTTTATCTAAGCAACCGATAATGTTCATTAATGTTGATTTACCAGAACCAGAAGGTCCCATAATCGAAGTGAATTCTCCTTGGTTCAGTGTTACATCAATTCCGTGTAATATTTGAACGGACTCTGCACCATTTTGGAAGGATTTCGTGATGCCTTTTAAGTTAATCACTGGGCGACAACCTCCATACCATCTTTTAAGTCTTTTTCAGGCTTAGAGATAATTTCCTCTCCTTTTTTCACTCCAGAAACTTTTGCTTCGCTATCAGTCTCGAATTCAACAGTAACTGCTTGTTCTTTCGCTTTACCGTCTTTTACAACGAAGACAACATTTTTGTCACCTTTTTTCACGATACTGCTTTTCGGAACAATTGTACCAGTTGCTTCGCCAGATTTACTTGTTACGTAAACGTGGAATCCGTTTTGTAATTCGTCACTATTATCTAATGTGACAGTGAATTGATAGTTAGAAACAGTTTTATTTTCATCCATGCTCTTTAATGGTGTAGAACCGATTTCTGTTACTTTTCCTGCCCAAGTCTTACCAGCGACAGTTTTTGATGAAACAGTTACTTCTTGCCCAACTTTCATACTAGCAAGCTCATATTCAGAAAGTTGACCTTTTACTTTAAATTGACCAGCGTGACGAAGAGTAACTCCGCTCATACCTGTTTTTTCGTCAGCAGTTTTCACGATATCATCAATTACGCCATCAGCAGGACTTGTTACAGAAAGATTGTTTACTTTCTCTTTTGCTGTTTTAATCATTTCATCAGCTTTTTCAACTTCAAACTTTTTCATTTCAAGTTGTGATTCTAATTGCCCAACTTCAGCTTCTGATGCTTTTAATGCTTCAGCAGGAAGGCCTGAATTTTTATCTTTTTGTAATTTTTGTTTCGCCGCATCAATTTGTTTTTGGAACAACGTTACTTCTTTTTGTGCGATTTTCTTTTGCATTTCTGCTTCTGTTACCCCTTGTTTAGCAGTCGGGTCATTGTATTTAAATAGAAGCTGACCTTTTTTCACTTCATCGCCTTTTTTTACAGCTAATTCATATGTTCCTTTTGTTGGATCGAATGAAATAGTTTCAATTCCATTTGGAATAACTTCGCCACCAAATTTTTGCGCGTTTTGGATTTGTTTTTCGGTTACTTTATATCCGCTATATGCCATTGCTACATCTGAACCGCCCCCAGCAAATGCAAAGTATGATCCAGCTGCAATTCCGATTGCTACTACACTAGTAATTAACACTTTATTTTTCTTTTTCATCTATTTATCACCTTTTCGTTCGTTTTAGTATCTACATTAAGTATAGAAGAGGTGAAGAATCTGACAAATCGTTTTAGCTTACAATAACCTTACAGTTTTGTAAGGTATGAATATGTAAATGTAAGGTAGAGGTTGTCCTAGTGTAAGCAAATGAATTGACTCGTCGTTTCTTTCTTACAATAATATTGTATGGAGGAAAGGAGGAAGGAAGATGGAAGCTTATTTTAGCGCACACCCATTAAAACCATTTATTCCATACTCAAGGCAACATGCCCTTATATTATTTATTATGTTGGTGGGGATATTTTTTCTGTATCAATACCAAGATGTATTACGTCAAAGTGAGTGGAATATAACGGTTCGATATGCAATTGCATTTTTATTTATAGGTAGTGAAATTGGGCTTCATATGTGGGAGTGGAAAGCGGGGATTTTTGAGCTAGCTACTTCATTACCGTTTGAATTATGTACGATTAGTTTATTATTAGCGTCGATTATGATCGTAACGAAAAGTTACCGCATATATGAGATTGTATTTTTCACGGGAATTATTGGTGCATCACAAGCTATTTTAACGCCAAACTTGCAGTATGCTTTTCCGCATTTTCGTTTCATTGAATATTTTATCGCGCATATATTGCTCATTTGGGCACCACTCTTTATGACTTGGGTGGAAGGATATCGTCCGACAGTACAATCTATTAAACGCACAATGATATTTTTAAACATATTGATTCCAATTGTTTCGTTTGTAAATTACAAAACAGGTGGTAATTATATGTTTTTAGCTCATAAGCCAGAAACAGCTTCATTACTTGATATGTTAGGGCCGCATCCTTACTATATTATTTCATTAGAAATAGCTGCGCTTATTGGATGTTTGGTTTTGTATATGCCGTTTGCGAAAAGAGAAAGGCATGCGCATAAGGAATCACTAGGATCATAGCCTAGTGATTTTTTGTTCTTAAAATATTTACAATTCAGAAAATTAAGAATAAAATTAAGGGGTAAATTATAGAGAGAGAAGGGCGAAAATGGTCAAAAAGGTATTTTTGAATGGAATGGAAGTGACGATTCAATTTCTTATTTCGATTTTGGGGATTATTATTTTAGGGGCTTTGCCGAAATTATTTTATGGATTTAAGGTGGATGTATCAAAGTACATACAGAGTTTAAAAGAAGTGTTTGTGAACTTAATGGATATTTCCAATTTGCAATATGTGAGAGGTAAATTTTTATTTCCACAGTTGTTCGTCCATTATAAAGAAACGATTATTATTTTTTTGGCTGCTTTTTTCATTTCATTATTTGTAGCATTTTGTATCGTTTATGTAATTATGAGTAGTTCACCGCGTATACAACATCGAATTAAATCATTTCTTATCTTCCTAGAATCCATTCCAGATATTCTTCTTATTTTAGTATCACAAATTTTAGTTGTATGGTTTTTTAAACAAACAGGTTTTTTACCTTTTCAAATTGCTTCAATTGGAGGCGAGTCGATTAGAGGATTGCCGATACTTTGTTTGAGCATCCCGACTACGATTATGTTTGTAAAAATGGTAGTGCTTCGTTTTGAAAATGAATTAGAAAAAGATTATGTACTATTTGCTAAGGCGAAAGGTTTGGGGCGTTTTCATATTTTAAATCGTCATATTTTACGAAATGTGTTGCTTAGTACACTTTTCTTTGCGAAAACGAATATCTTTTTTATGTTATCTAATTTATATATTATAGAATGGATTTTTAATACGGGTGGTATTTTCATGTTTTTAAAATCGTACGAAGGTATTAGGGTGGAGGTTTTCATCGTTAGTGTACTGCTTATTTATATTCCGATTTTTATTTTATTTAAATTGTTTCATTATCTCATTCCGGCTGCGATGAAGGAGAGATTATAATATGTGGACGTATATAAAACGTGATAAAAGATTTTGGATAAGCATTGGGTTTCTTCTCATATTAGTTCTTTTGAGCATCGGAAATACGTTATGGAATGATGGACACATTAGGCAAGTTACATTGCAATATGATGCGGATGAAAATCCACAAGTGCCACCGTTTTCACCTTCATTCCAATTTTTACTCGGGACAGATCGGAAAGGATACGACCTTTTACATTTAGTTATTGAAGGCGCGAAGTGGACGATTGGTATATCTATTTTAATTGCGGCACTTAGAATGGTAATAGGTGTGTTCTTTGGTGTTGTACTTGGAACATATGTAAGAAGAGGTTTTTCAAAGATTGAGGCTTTTTTTGATAGTTTCACAGTTATTCCAACAGTTATGATTGCGTATTTTTTTCTTCAATTTGCAAATCTATTTGGAAGCGGGGAGGAAACAACAAGCTTTTTTGAAAGGGCTTCGTTTCAAGTTGTATTACTTGTAATGCTTGTGATGCCAGTTATTGCACTGTATGTCGCGAAGGAAGTTCGTAAATTACAAACGGAAGAATTTGTTGATGCTGCGCGCATATTAGGCGGATCGAGGAGACGTATTGTTATAAAACATCTTTTTCCGCATATCTATATGACTTTTATACTCGTATTTCTTCAACAGTTTACGCAGACTCTTACTATTTTACTGCACTTAGGATTACTAGAAATATTCTTTGGTGGAACGGTTAATTTTTTAGGGCCGATAGAAGAAATAGAATCTTATACACATGAATGGTCAGGCTTAATTGGAGTCTATTTTAGATCATTAACAGTGCATCCATGGATTCCTCTCGTCCCAATTACATTTTTCGGGCTTACTATTTTTTCAGGAAATATGATTGTGAAAAGTATAGAAGAGGCGATGTTGAAAGTAAGATTAGGAGGAGAGCTAAAGAAGGATGTTGTAGAAGAGGAACAATCTGTTGTGCAGTCGAAAGAAGAGTTATTTACTTTTAAGCATACGATGTGAAAATAAACAGAAGCAAGCATGGATTTCATGCTTGCTTCTGTTCTTTATTTTGTAGAAACTTCACCTGCAGCTTCTGTTTGCGGAATAAAGTATCCAATTATACCACCGATTATTGCTGGAATGATCCAGCCAATTCCTAAGTTATAAAAAGGAATAGTGTGTACGATATTAGCGATAAAACCTGGTATCATTTCCACATTATCAAGTGCATGAATACAGCTAATAATAAATGCTGCGATCATCGCTCCGATGTAGACAGAAGGTTTACGTTTCGTATATTTGTCGATAAATGATACGAAAACTAAAATGATTGTAATTGGGTACAAAATAATTAATACAGGTAGTGTGATTTTAATTAATAAGCTTAATCCTAAGTTTGAAATAACGAAACTAAAGATACAAACGTATAGCACAAGCTTTTTGTATGAAACATTTGTTAGTACTGTTGTGAAGTAATTTGCAAATGCACTTACAACACCAATTGCCGTCGTTAAACAAGCGAAGATAATGGCGATACTTAATAAAATATTACCGCTTGTCCCAAAGAATTGATACATAACAGTAGCTAATAGTTGACCACCGTTTTCGAATTGCCCTAAGTTTCCGTTTGAAGCTCCAATATAACCGAGTAAGAAGTAAACAATTGTTAAGAATAGAGCAGCGATACTTCCGCAAATGATTGTATATTTCGCGATAGATTTCTTCTCTTGTATACCGTTTTGCCGAATTGCATTTACAACAATTGTTGATAGTACGAGAGCGCCAATTGCATCTAACGTTAAAAATCCTTCGAGAAATCCTTTGAAAAACGGGATGTTTTTATAGTCACCGATAGGCTCTGCAAATGTTCCTGGTGAAAGAATCGCTTTTGTTGCCATAATTGCAATAATTACAAGTAAAATTGGCGTTAATATTTTACCGATATGATCTACTAGCTTGGATGGATTTAATGATAAGAAGTAAACGACTGTAAAGAAAATCGCACTAAAAACTAACATAGAATACCATTGATCCGGGAAAAGTGGTGCAATCCCGATTTCATAAGATACAGATCCAGTTCGTGGAATAACAAATAGTGGGCCGATTGAAAGATAAATAATGATAGCGAATACTGCTGCGAATTTTGGATGAACACGGCTCGCTAAAGTGTTAAAACTACCACCAGCAAGGGCAACAGCAACGATAGCAAGTAAAGATAAACCGACGTCTGTAATAATAAATCCTGTAATAGAAACCCACATATTTTCTCCGGAAGAAAGACCGAGAAGGGGCGGGAAAATCATATTACCAGCACCGAAGAAAACTGCGAATAGTAATAAACTAATCGAAAGTATTTGCGCTGGTTTTAAAGTTGTACGCATATAAAGAAAATCCTCCTAATGAGTATTTTTGTCGAAAATTCAAATAATTTGTCGAGTAACTGTTATTATTTTAAAGGTCTGATGACTAGAAAGCAATAGGGAATTTTGAAAAAATTAAAAAATAATGCATTAAATCGAATAAATATACTATTTATATGTTTAATAGGAAGGATTTAACTTTTAACATAAAAAAACACATATCGCTAGGATACGTGTATTAAAAATATATTTTTCTATCGCGTTCTTCTTTTAAAATTTCAACCGCTTCTCGGAAACGTTGTGAATGGACAATTTCTCGTTCGCGTAAAAAGCGTAAACTGTCATTTATATCGGGATCGTCAGATTGGTTAATAAGCCATTGATATGTGGCACGCGCTTTTTCTTCAGCAGCAATATCTTCGTATAGGTCGGCAATTGGATCACCTTTAGCTTGTATATAGGTTGCAGTAAATGGAACACCAGCTGCGTTATGGTAATGAAGTGCGCTGTCATGGTCAACGTAATGAGGGTCGAGACCAGCTGCCTTCATCTGTTCAGGAGTCGCATCTTTTGTCAGCTTATAAACCATCGTAGCAATCATTTCAAGATGTGCAAATTCTTCTGTACCAATATCGGTAAGGAGGCCAATGACTTTATCGGGAATTGTATAACGCTGATTTAAGTAACGTAGTGCAGCAGCTAATTCTCCATCTGCACCACCGTATTGCTCAATTAATAATTTTGCAAGTGCTGGATTACAAGTTCCCACTTTAACTGGGTATTGTAATTTCTTTTCATAAATCCACATAGTTTCTCTCCTTTATATTTGCCATGGCCAAGGACCTTTGCTCCATTCCCAAGGGGCATTAGAATAGCTGTTTCCAAACTGTTGGAGTGGTCCGTATTTTTCTTCCATCTTTTGTTTTAATACTCTCCGCTTATAGGAAAAGTCATTAAATTGATTAATCGCGGCGGTGTCATCTGGATGTGTATCTAAATAAAGAGTGAGTTCAACTAGTACAAAGTCTAATTCTTGAAGCTCCAGTAAAAGCTGATAGTATTCTTCTGGTAGCGATTGATTCACGTCAGTAGTCACCGCCCTTTTTTATAAGGATTTTCATAATAGTCATAAAAAACAGGCCATAAAGTCCCTTTTTGTAGTGCTTCTTTTGGTGTGAATTGAGGCAAGTTTGGCGGTTGAAAGCCTAAAAATAAATTAGGAGGAGTAGAATAATATTTTTTTCCGATAGGAGGACAAGGATCGAGAGGACTATGATAGGGTACGAATGATCTCATATATTTATTCATGAATAAACCTCCTTACATGTTCATTACTACGTATTGTATTCAGACATAATGAGCATTTATGACACATATAAAAAAGTAATAAGTACAGGGGGAATGAATGTGGAGAATGTAAAGAATTTAATCGTGTTAGAAGTAAAGAACTTAAAGGAAACTCTGTATTTTTATGAAGGGATTTTAGGAATCAAGCCTAGTTTAGAAAGACCCCAATTAGATGTAACAGGGGTTTGGTATGATACTGATTCAACGAGAATTAGTTTTGTAATGAATCGTATGTTAGGGGGACGAGAGAAGAGTTTTACGAATTCATGCGCTGGTTTAACATTTTCAATTTCTAACATAGAGAATTTAAAGAAGAGGTTAGTGTTTTATAAAATTGCATATACAGAAAACAAAAGTGAGAAGAGTATTGTAGTACAAGACCCAGATGGATATAAACTTCAAGTGATAGAGAAGGATGAATAAACGGAGGCGATTTAGTGGAGAGGAATTATGAAGAAAGTGCGTTGTTTGAGCATCAATTTTGGCTAAGGGTGCTTACTGATCATTCGCAATTTTTACTTGATGCATTAGCTCCGAAGGAAAAAGAAGATATAAAGAAGGCCACATATTTTCTTGAAACATTTACGAATCTTTTAAATAAAGTTCATAATGTGAATCTCATTGCATTTTCAAAAGAGGCAGAACGAGCCGCAAAGGAAATACGAACGTTTAAATTAAGTATTATACAGAAACAACTCGAGGGAAAAATCACTATTCATTTTACGCCAACTTTCATCAATCATATGGTAAACGAAGTAGAAGAATATATAACGGTGTTAGAATTTTTAAAGAAAGGAGAAGTTCCGCCTGTTTTTCATGAATTACATTACCATCTCGTTTGGTTAACGGATGCGGCTGGTCATGCAGGCTCTATTTCTGGTGGATTAGATCTTGTTGAAAAAAGATTAAAAGAGAAAAGCGAAGATTTTACGAAGCACTTTGAACAATTTTACTTAAAGGCAGTTGAAATGACGGGGTATTTACGGACAGAGCTTCATCATTTTCCTGCATTAAAGAAGTTTACAAAAGATGTTTCACTTGAGTTAAAATTATTTTCGCATTTTCTCCATGAGGTTGAAGAGATGGAGTTATCGAATGAAATATTAAGTGCATTATCTGCTAGAATGGCAGATCATATGGCAAGAGAAGAATGTTATTACTTATTAAAACTAGCTCAATCGTCTGGACTTGAAATGCCAAAATGTAATCCGCTTTAAAGAAAAAAGAGGTCAATTTTATTTGGCCTCTTTTTCTGTTTTATTGTCTCTTTTTATTTTTGCTTGTTCAATACTTGCCTGTAATGTCTCCATAATATTGATGATGTTCGGAGCTGGAGAGATTGTTTCGGTTTTTTCCTGTTGTTCAATTTTATTTTCGATTAATTCGGTAAGGGCTTCTTTATACTCATCTGTATACATCTCTTGTTCAAAAGGATTTGTAAGATGGTGGATTAAATTGATTGCCGCTGTGAGTTCTTGTTTTTGAATCGGATAATTTTCGTTACTTGGTAAGTTAGGTGTATTTGTTATATCGCGAATTTCATTAGGGTAGTGAATAGTTTGTAATATAAGCCCATCTTCAAAGTTACGGATAATAGCTAAATGTTGTTTTTTTCTAATGGAAATATGGATAAGACCAAGTTTATTCGTACGTTCAAGAGCTTCTTTTAATAATAAATACGATTTTTCATGTCCTGAGGTAGGGCCTATAAAATAAGAACGATCGTAGAGAACAGAATCAATTTCGTTATTTTGGACAAAAGATATAATACGAATAGATCTTGGTTCGTGAGCTTTTTGCAACTCAGCTAATTCTTTTTCATCCATAATAATGTACTTATGAGGTGCGTATTCATAGGCTTTTACAATATCTTTATCATCAATTTCTTCATCCGTACAATCAGGAGCAAATTTTTTATATTTAATAGGTGTTAAGCATTCTTTATGAAGACTTAAAAATTTTATATCGTTTTCTTCTACGGCACTGTATAGTTTGATTCCTATATTTAATAGTCCAAGTGAAAGGGCACCTTTCCATACGGTATGCAAATGAAGCCTCTCCTTTCATTCAAAAATGATTATGTATATTATGAGATAGTAAGAAATTTCCTATACGTTTTTTGTTTTTACGGAATGTTAAGCAGGAGGATGTGGGATATAAAATATATTGACAAGCCCTCCAAAATATTTTAATGTGATTGTATAAAATTGTGTATATAAAGGGGAGTAACTTATTACAGTAAAGTCGTCATTACAGGGAGAAACCCTCGGCTTTATTGGCAACGTTTCGTTGTTAGTGAGACCTTTACCAGCAATGGTAAAGGCCCCTTATTGTCTTTTTTAGGACCCTTATCATGTTTGGTAGGGTCCTTTTTGTATACAAAGAGAGGAGATATAAAAATGAAAAAACTTATTAGTAGATTAAGAGTTGTATTTCATGTTCGCCGATTTGTTCCATTCCTATTTGACTTTTTCACTTCAAAAGAGGTTTCAATAAAGAAGAAAATTTTATCTATTGCGTTTTTAGTTGGTTATGTTGCGATGCCGCTCGATTTAATTCCAGACTTCCTGCCGTTTATCGGTATTTTAGATGATATTGGAATTGTGTTATTTATTTTGAACCGAATTGTAAAAATGGCGCCAATTCAATTACAAGAAAAGCATAACGTAAACGTAGGATAGGAGTTAAAAATATGGAGCAAATTATTTTAGATATAATCGAGTTTTTAAAGCAGTTTTCTTATTTTGGAGTTGTGTTAGCATTAACGTTTGAATTTATTCCAGCAGAAGTAGTTTTGCCCATGGTTGGTTATTGGGTGTACGAGGGAGATATGAATTTTTGGCTTGCTGTACTAGCTGGAACCCTGGGCGGAACGACAGGACCTTTAACTTTATATGCACTCGGTTATTACGGCGGTCGTCCTCTATTAATAAAATACGGGAAATACTTCTTCATTAAAGAAGAACAAATTCAAAAAGCAGATGATTTCTTTGAGAAATATGGACCGGTTGTAGCATTTGTTGGACGCTTTGTGCCAGGGGTTCGAACGCTTATTTCTGTTCCGTGTGGTATGGCGAAAATGAACATATGGAAATTTAGTATATATACATTTGTAGCAATGTTCCCGTTAACGACTTTGTATGTTTATTTTGGAATGAAATTAGGTCCGCATTGGGAAAAGGCAGCGGACGTTGTTGGACAATATATGTTACCAATATTAGGAGGCGTTATTCTTATCGTTGCTAGTATCTTTGTCTATAAATATATGAAGAAAAGAAATAAAACGGAATCTATTTAGTCATTTGAATATTTTTTGAAAATAGATGAATAGTACAGGCAAAAGACTCTGAGGGACATACACATATAGGGAATATAAAAGAGAGAGGGGAAACAACTATGTCTTGTGAGTGCTCAGGGTCAGCATTAACTTGTTGTCCAGATAAAAATTATGTACAAGATAAAGTGTGTAGTCCGTGGTCTGCTACTGTAGTTGCAACAGCAATTGATAATGTTCTCTATACAAATAATATTAACCAAAACGTAGTTGGTACTGGTTTTGTTAAATATGATGTTGGACCAGGCCCAATTACTGTAGAAGCACTTGATTCTGCTGGGGGTACAATTGATACACAAACATTAAACCCAGGAACGAGTATTGCTTTTACGTATCGTCGCTTTGATAGTATACAAGTTGTGTTACCTGCAACACCTGCTGGAACGTATCAGGGAGAATTTTGTATTACAACACGTTATCCACTTTCATAGCAGAATAGGAGAGGATCGAAATGGGAATGAGAAGTTCCAGTTTGTCTTGTTGTTCTAATAAAACACTTGTGCAAGACCAAGTATGTACAGACTGGTCTATTACAGGTGCTGGTACTCAAATTGTATATACAAATAATATCACGCAAGAAGTATATGGTTCAGGTTACGTGAAATATGATGTAGGAGCCAACCCGATTACAGTTGATTTTTTAGTAGGTGCAACAGTAGTTGATACAATTACTGTACAACCACAAAGCAGTGGTACTTTCACTGTCCGATATTTTACTACTGTCCGAATTACTACGACAGGAACGACTGTTAATCAAGGAGAGTTTTGTATTACAGTACGTTATCCAATCTCATAAAAAGCATACCATGAACGGTATGCTTTTTATATTAAGGAAATAATGAAATTGGTATTCTATAAGCAACATGTAAATTCGCAACAGTACTTGCCTTCTAAATATAGTGAAGGATTACTTGTTATATTGATAATACTGACCGAGTGTAAGTCTTTTCCTGTGTACGATATTGTATTACCAGGAAACACAGTGAAAATATTGGTTACTGTTCCAACGATTTGAATTGTAATTGTTTCGGTGCTGCTAGTACTATTGTAAACCGAGACAGTACCTGATATAAGTAATATCCCATCACTTTGCCATAGTATCATTGATTGTGATGCATCTTTGGCAGATGGGATGGTGTTATTAGTTATGAGGAAATTCCCTGCAAATTCATTTGTTACTCGCTCGCAATTTGGATTTGGAGGAGGGGGCGGTGGACAAGGGTCTGGACAAATAATAGATAAAGGAGCGAAACAACCGATATTTTTTTTATTCTTCAATACAACCCCTCCTTTTAAGTTGTCTTTTACTACTATTAAATGTAAAAGCATGGCCGATGTGTTAAAAAAAGAAGGAAATATTAAAAATTAAGATTGTCTAATAGGCTTAAACCTTAACTTATCATTAGCGTTATAGAAAAGATTATATGTGAATAGTCATAGGAAAAGAATGATCAGACTCTTTTAGACAAAAGGTGGTTGTATACAGTAGTACGAGGAATGTTGGACTTAATTTCTAATTAACTGTATATTTACAAAAATCTAATAAAGTTCATTTGTTATTTAAACGACATTAACATGTATTAGATAAAATAGCCCTTGTAATGAATCAATTATTATGAGGAGGATTCACGTGGACAGAAATGCTTTAAGAAAAGTAAAAGGCCTTATTGGATTATTAATGGTTTTTGTATTAGCGTTCGTATCATTTCCGTGGAGTACATCAGTCAAGGCGGAAGAGAAAAAGCAAGAAAAGGCATCAAGTGAGAAGAAGATAGTTTTTCCAGTTGTAAGTGATGTGCATATTAAAAATAGTGGAACAGATGATACGTTTCGCTGGAAAAGAGCGATCGAACAGTTTAATACATTAGCACCGAAGCAAGATGCATTTGTTATTGTAGGTGATTTCACGGATACAGGATCGGTGCAGCAATATGATCGTTTCATGCAAGTGTACAATGAAAATGCAAATAAAGATGCTGTGCGAATGAATTCTCTTGGTAACCATGATTATTGGAACGGTTTATCTGTAGAAGGTGCGCAGAAGCGTTTCTTAGAAAAAACAGGTATGGAATCAATTTATTATCATAAAGTGGTAAAAGGTTATCACTTCCTTGTTATGTCTCCAGAGAATGGAACAACTCATGGCTATTATTCGGACAAGCAAATTAATTGGTTAAAAGAAGAAATGGCAAAAGCGCAAAAAGATGATCCAGAAAAACCGATTTTTGTATTTTTACATCAACATATTAAAGATACAGTGTACGGTAGTCATGAATGGGGAACACAAGATAGCGCAAAAATTAATGCAGTATTAAAGGAATATCCACAAGTTATTACGTTTTCAGGTCATTCGCATTATCCGTTAGACGATCCAAGATCGATTCATCAAAAAGACTTTACATCAGTTGGTACATCTTCAGTAAGTTATATGGAAGTTGAAGGTGGTAAAGTACAAGGGAATATCCCGCCAGGAGCTAGTACGTTAAGCCAAGGTTTATTAGTAGAAGTAGATGATAAAGAAGTAACGATTAATCGTCGTGATTTCCATACGAATTCTTGGACAGGCGAGCCTTGGAAAATTAAATTACCAGCAAAGAAAGAAACATTTACACATGTAGAAGATCGTGATAAAGAAAAGCCTTACTTTGCTAAGGATGCAAAGCTTGCTGTATCAAATGTAACAGAAAATGCGGCAACAGTAACATTCCCGCAAGCATTGGACAACCTTCTTGTTCACTCTTACCGTGTACAGGCTAGAGATAAGCAAACGGGTGAAATAAAAAATAAATTGTTAGCATTCTCAGAGTTTTATCGTGATCCAGTGCCAAAAGATCTTACGTTTACGCTTGCAGGGTTAGATGGCGGGAAAACATATACACTTGAAGTCGTTGCGATTGATTCATTTGGCAATGAAACCGCGCAGCCGTTAACTGTGGAAATTACTACGAAAAAAGATAATATTGACCCGAATGTGAAAGTACCAAAAGCTGATGTTTTCGATGTAAACTTTCCAGATGGTACATTTAAAGACAATTCACCATTTGGTACAAAAGGTGATGTGAAGGGCAATGTGACTATTGAATATGATAAAGCATTGAAAAAGAATGTTATGAAGTTAAACGGACAATCTAATACATTTGGATACCTTCCATTTTCAGCAGCACAAAAAGAGAAAGTAGCAAATACATTTACGCTAGAAACGGTATTTTCAATGAATCAAATCCGTGGTCAAGGTATTTTGCAAAATACAGAGAGCGGCGGAATTGGATTTGAGTCTACAGGAAGTGGATATGTTGAATTATGGGCTCAAATTGGCGGCAGCTATAAACGTGTTGGAGTTCAATTAGAAGCGAACAAAACGTATCACTTAACAGGAACGTATAACGGAAGTGAAGTGGCAATTTACGTAGATGGTAAAAAAGTAAATAGCCAGCCAGCTACTGGGAAAGTGTATCATCCAAACGTACCATTTGCATTTGGAGCGGATCCTGATAGTAACGGAAATGGTGGTATTCCGTTAAATGGACAAATTGCGCTTGCGAAATTATATAGTAAAGCGTTAAGTTCTTCAGAAGTATTAGCAGCGTACAATGAGTTCTCTAACCGTACGAAGTTAGAGCAAGTAACTGCGTTATTTGAAGAGCTTGGAAAAGTAAAGGAAGTGCTAGCTGGTACGTATGAATTTGGTGATAAACCAGGTCAATATTCAAAGGAAGCATTTCAAGAACTAGAGAAAAGCTATAATAATGCAAAACAAGTGTTTGAAAATGTAGGGAGTACGGGAGAGCAAATCGTTCAAACATATAACGAATTAAAAACAGCTAATGCAACATTTGTACAATCTAAAGTAGTAGAACAACCGAAAACACCGAAAGAAAAATTACAAATCAATATTGAATCTGCAAAAGTAGTAGTGAAAAAAGCGCAAGATGCAAATGTAACGGACGGTTCAGTGAAAGCATTGAGTCAAAAAATTACAGTGGCCGAAGCTGTAGTGAAAGATGTAAAAGTAAAAGATGCACAGGTAGAAACGATGAATCGTACTTTAGAGTATACGATTTCACTTGTTGAAAAAAGCATAAACAAATAAGAGAGAAGAAAAGAAGCTTATCATGATAGGCTTCTTTTTTGTTATACTAAAAGTAGTATAGAATGAAGGAGCGAATAATTTGGAACAGAAAAAGCTAAAAAGAATTCTTGAATATGTATGGATTGCGGTTGTGCTCCTTGTAGGATATTATTTCTTAAAAGAGAAAAGTATTTGGGTTTTATTTTTAATGACTTTCTTATTAGCAGGACTAGGAACGTTATTTATTAACTTTTTCTTTGATAGTTTGAATGCCTGGAAGAATAAAAAGAAGGGAACGAAGTAAAGGAGGGAATATATGCAAAAGTGGAAGCTCATATATCAGGTGATTATTTTCCTATTACTTGTAGGTATTGGAATTGTTAAATACGCAACGCCAATAGGAAATTGGGCATGGTTTACAGCTTGCATTGGCATATTTTTCATTTTACAGTCGTTAACGAAAAAATATAATAGTACAGAAAGATAGCTCGCCGTTTTATCGGCGAGCTATTTTGTTATGCTTTTTTCTTTTCATCATTCGTTTTTTCGGTAGCTAAGTGACTATGCTTTCTAGAGTAGAAGAAATAGAAGCATAAGCCGACTATAAGCCAAACGGCAAAGCTAATCCATGTTGTTTTAGACAAATTGATCATTAAATATAAGCAGCAAAGAATCGCGACAACTGGTAATACAGGTACGAAAGGTGTACGGAATCCACGTTTTAAATCAGGATGTGTTTTTCGTAAAATAAGTACAGCGCAGCAAACGAATGTAAAGGCTGTTAACGTACCGATGTTTACTAAATTCGCTAGCAAATGTAAATCTAAAAGTCCTGCTAATAAAGCAGCAACAACGCCAGTAATCCACGTATTTAATAAAGGGATTTTTACTCTTTTATTTACACGTGCTAGCGCTTTTGGAAGTAGACCGTCACGGCTCATTGCATACGAAACGCGAACTTGTCCATACATAACGACTAAGAGAACGGTTGTCATTCCAGTCATCGCTCCAACAGCGAGTAGTCCTGCAATTGTGTCCTCACCAACGAAATGCAATGCAAATGCAACTGGATCAGAAACGTCTAATTGCGTATAAGGAACCATACCTGTTAAAACGAAAGATACAATCATATATAAAACAGTACAAATAAGAAGAGAACCGATAATACCAATTGGTAAGTCACGCTGCGGTTTTTTCGTTTCTTCTGCAGCGGTTGCGATTGCATCAAATCCTAAGAAGGCGAAGAACACAGTGGCAGCCCCAGTAATAATACCGTCGTATCCGAATGGGATGAACGGTGTCCAATTTTCAGGTTTTACATATTTTGCACCTGCTACGATAAAGGCAATGATAACAGCTAGTTTAATAAGAACCATAATATTATTAATGCGTGCACTTTCACGTATACCAAAACTTAAAAGGCCAGTAATAAGAAGTAAAATGCAGACAGCTGGTAAATCGATGAGACCACCTTTTCCTACGCCGGGGGCCGAGGCGATTATGGCGGGCAGGTGTATATTGAACCCTTGTAGTAATGATTGCAAATAACCAGACCAACCGACAGCTACTGCTGCAACGGCAAGTAAATATTCGAGCATTAAACACCATCCGACGATGAAGGCGACGACTTCTCCGACTGTCATGTATGCGTAAGTATACACACTTCCTGAGACAGGAATAGAAGAAGCAAATTCAGCATAACAAAAGGCTACACAAGCACAAGTAAATGCAGCAATAAGAAATGATAGCATAATACCAGGACCAGAATGTTTTGCTGCAACAATACCTGTTAATACAAAGATCCCTGTCCCAATTACGGCGCCGATTCCTAAAAACGTTAAATCGAGTGCAGTTAATGTTCTATCTAGCTGCTTTGGTGATTCAGTACTAAGCGCTTTTTTTCGTAATAATGACTTCACTTTGGACTCTCCCCCCGTTTTTTCATTTCCATAACTGCGACTATAGTATGAGCCCATTAAAAAAGAGTAAGTAAGGAAGTGGAGGTGCAGTTATGGTATGTAGTTTTTAAAATTGCTGGATTAATCTTAATATAATTCAGAATATTTTGTCAAATAAAAATATGAAAAATAAAATTCGGATCAATAGGGGAAACTACTTGCAGAAATGGACGGGGGTTAACGACCCACTGATTAAAGTTAAAGTAGGAGCAGATGCTATGTTATTTTATTTTGAACTTGTCGTCATTTTACTTTGTACGAAATTAGCTGGTGACATTAGTGTGAGACTGGGTCAGCCTTCTGTACTTGGTAAGTTAATTGTTGGTATTATTATCGGTCCGGCTGTACTCGGTATTATTAATAGTTCTGAACTGATTGATGAACTGAGTGAGATTGGTGTTTTGCTACTTATGTTTATGGCGGGACTTGAAACAGATTTAGAAGAGTTAAATCGGAATTTGAAATCGTCATTTGCAGTAGCGGCTGGTGGAATTATTTTTCCTTTCATCGGTGGTTATGTAACAGGGTTACTGTTTGGATTAATACAGTCCCATGCCATTTTTTTAGGGTTATTACTTTGCGCAACATCGGTTAGTATTACGGTGCAGACGCTACGTGATTTAGGAAAAATGAATACGAGAGAAAGTACAACAATTTTAGGTGCTGCCGTATTTGATGATGTCATTGTCGTTATTTTATTGGCATTTGTAATGAGTTTTTTAGGAACACAAGATGTGAATATAACACTTGTCATTGCAAAGAAAATTATTTTCTTTGTAAGTATTGTTTTTATTGCTTGGAAAGTCGTTCCTTGGATTATGAAAATGCTTGTACCGCTTCGTGTAACAGAAGCGTTAATTAGCGCGGCTCTTATTATTTGCTTTTCTTTTTCTTATTACAGTGAAATGATGGGAATTGCAGGTATTATTGGAGCATTTGCCGCGGGAATTGCTATTTCTCAAACAGAGTATAAGCATGAAGTGGAACATAAAATTGAACCGATCGCTTATGCAATATTTGTTCCAGTATTCTTCGTAAGTATCGGAATGGAAATTACATTTCAAGGCATTGGAAGCCAGCTTTGGTTCATTATTATTATGACTCTCATTGCGATTTTCACAAAGTTAATCGGATCAGGTTTAGGAGCAAGGCTGACAGGGTTTAACCTCCAATCTTCTATTAGTATTGGCGCGGGGATGGTATCACGTGGTGAAGTAGCGCTTATCATCGCAGCAAATGGACTTACGGCGAATTTATTAGCGAAAGAAAATTTCACAGCGATTGTTATTGTTGTTATATTGACGACGATTATTACACCGCCACTTTTGAAGAAATATTTTGTATAGAGAGGAAGGGCTTATCTGATGTAGGTAAGCTCTTTTTTTATTCCCAAAAGCAATGATCATATAGTATGAAGGGTTTGTAATTATGGTAAAATCTATGTATGTGATATGACAAGGAGAGGGAAGTGTGAAGATTACGAAGGAGAAGGTTATCGGTGTAATCGTACTTATTGCAGTATGTATACCATTTACTGCATGGAAAGAATCAAAAGTGAAAGATTTTCCGGTTTCTATTTTTTCGGAAGAAGCAGATGGTGAGTACGGTCAGAAGCTGAAATATACTGCTTTTTTACCTGATGTTGCTATTTGGATGAACGGTTGGGAAAAGAAGTGGACAGAAGGGGAAAGAACTGTTTATCAAAAAGGGAATCGCATTGTAAATGTGTTTCATCCTCCTGGCGATGATGGTTATTACCTTCTTGAAGCAAGAGAAAATAAGTGAACGCAACCGTAAGAAGTGGAGGTTAAATAGTGAAAGCTTCAACATTACTATTTAAAATTGAAAGTAATATGGATCAATTTTCACCAGCTGAGAAGAAGGTTGCCATGTACATAATGGAGAATGCAGAAATTGTACCGAATTTAACGACGAAAGAAGTGTCAACGAATGCAGGCGCAAGTGAAGCGAGTGTCGTTCGCTTTTGTAAATCGATTGGAATCGGAAGTTTTAAAGCATTTAAGATAGCACTCGTTCGTGAATTAACGATTGCTGATTATAATATTAACGATTTTTCAGTGATGAATACAGAAGATGGACCGTATGATTTATTTAATAAAGTTACTTATGTGAATAAAGCTGCAATTGAGGCGAGTGTTACTGCAATAGATAAGAGGGAACTTGAGAAAGCTGCAGATCTTATTGTAAATGCGAATAAAATTATATTTTACGGAGTAGGCGGATCAGCTACGCCAGCAATGGACGGGGCTTATAAATTTACGCGGCTTGGATTTACAGCGATGATGCTATCTGATTTTCATATGATATTGCCACTTGTGACGAATTTAAAAGAAGGCGATATATTTGTTGCGATTTCAACATCTGGTCGAACGAAAGATGTGCTTGAAATGGCGCAGTATGCAAAGAGACAAGGTGCAACTGTTATTGGAATTACGAAATTAGATCAATCATCACCCCTATATAAAGAAGCGGATATTCGCCTTTGTATGCCAGATGTAGAACAAGATCATCGTATTGCGAGTATTGCTTCGAGAATGACACAATTGAATATGATCGATGCTTTATATGTGATTACTTTCAATCGAATTGGTAATAAAGTATTGGATCAATTTATGGAGACGCGAGAAGAAGCGTTGCGGTTACGGAAGTTAAAGTAGAAGAAAAGATGAGGAGACTCATCTTTTTTATTATCTTTGACACAAATATGTCATTCTGTGAAATTTTATTTCATAAAATAAGAAAGAGTTATTGATTTTTAGTTTCTTAAAGTTATAATAAAAGTGTGAAATATAATTTCAAAGAGGGTGGCAATATGTTAGAAAATTTATCGACAGAACATCGTAATGAGAAAACAATGAATCTGGATGAAATGAGCATAAAAGAAGTGTTACACAGTATGAATGAAGAAGATCGAACTGTTGCGTTAGCAGTTGAAAAAGAGATAGAACAAATTGAAAAGGTTGTACAGACTGTTATTCAATCTTTTGAAGAAGAGGGACGCTTAATTTACATTGGTGCTGGTACGAGTGGTCGTTTAGGTATTCTAGATGCAGTGGAATGTCCGCCGACATTTGGCACGGATGATAAAATGGTGCAAGGATTTATAGCAGGTGGATTGAAAGCGTTTACTAAAGCGGTGGAAGGTGCCGAAGATCGCGAAGAGTTAGCAGAAGAAGATTTAAAAAGTATTGGATTAAATGAGAAAGATACAGTGATTGGAATTGCTGCAAGTGGCAGAACTCCTTACGTAATTGGCGGCTTGAAATACGCACAGAGCGTAGGAGCGAGTACAGCGAGTATTTCTTGTAATAAAAATGCTGAAATAAGTAAATATGCAAAGTTAAATGTGGAAGTAGAGACAGGTGCAGAAATATTAACAGGATCAACGCGTTTAAAAGCTGGTACAGCACAAAAATTAGTGCTGAATATGATTTCAACAGCTTCGATGATTGGTGTAGGAAAAGTATATAAAAACTTAATGGTAGATGTTCAATCCACAAATGAAAAGTTAGTAGAACGGTCAAAACGAATTATTGTGGAAGCAACAGGCGCTAGTTATGAAGTAGCGGCAGAGTATTATGAAAAGGCAGAACGTAACGTAAAAGCTGCCATTGTTATGGTGTTGTTGCGGTGTGAGTATGGGGAAGCACTGGAGAAACTAAAATACGCAAAAGGGTTTGTGAAGAAAGCACTATAAAGTAATAGGGAGGGGGATTCTATTATGAAGAAAGAAGAGAGAATGGCCAAGGAAATTTCGGAGCAACTTGGGGGAATAAAAAATATTCGTAGTATTGCTCATTGTATGACGAGACTACGTTTAACGCTTCATGATGAAAGTAAAGTAAATATGGACCTTTTGAAAAAAGTTGAAGGCGTTATGGGTGTTATAGAAGATGAGACGCTTCAAGTTGTCGTTGGTCCAGGAACAGTAAATAAAGTAGCAGCTGAAATGGAAGGTTTGACAGGACTACGAATTGGTGAGGTAGCAGATCATCACCTTGAAGATATTGGGCAAGAGATGAAATCAGAGATTAAGAAGAAAAATAATACACCGGTGAAAAACTTTTTACGAAAAATAGGAAGTATTTTCATCCCATTAATTCCGGGGCTTGTTGCGTCAGGAATTATAAACGGGGTTGCTAACTTTGCGAAAAATGCTGGTGCTGATCCAAATGCAACGTGGTTACAAATGTTACTACTCATTGGCGGCGGTATCTTTACATTCTTAGGAATTTTAGTCGGCTGGAATACAGCGAAAGAATTTGGCGGGACATCGGTTCTTGGGGCAATTGCTGGTATTTTAATTTTCAATCCGGCGATGGCAAACGTAAAATTGTTTGGTGAAGCATTAGTGCCCGGACGGGGCGGATTGTTTGCAGTTATTTTTGCAGCATGGCTTATGGTTGTAGTGGAAAGACAAGTTCGAAAAGCAGTGCCAAATGCAGTTGATATAATCGTGACACCACTCATTACTGTATTAGTTGTAAGTATCGTAACGATGTTAGCCATTCAGCCATTAGCAGGTTTCTTATCAGATGGTATTACGAGCGGAATTAATGCTATTTTAAATATTGGCGGAGCATTTGCTGGCGCAGTACTTGCGGGAACATTTTTACCTCTCGTTATGGTCGGATTGCATCACGGTTTAACACCAATTCATATGGAATTTATTAATCAAACACACGTAACACCTTTATTACCAGTGCTCGCAATGGCTGGTGCTGGCCAAGTGGGCGCAGCAATTGCGGTTTATGTGAAAACAAAAAACAAACGACTTCGTAACGTAATTAAAGGTGGATTGCCAGTTGGCTTTTTAGGAATTGGTGAGCCGTTATTATACGGGGTGACATTACCACTTGGGAAACCGTTTATTACTGCTTGTTTAGGAGCGGCTGTCGGTGGTGCATTCCAAGCAGTTATGCAAACAGCTTCTCTTGGAATTGGCGTATCAGGGCTATCTTTAATTCCGTTAATTGCTGACAATAAATATTTACTCTATTTCTTAGGTTTAGTAATTGCATATGCTTTCGGATTTATCTTTACGTACTTCTTCGGATTTAAAGAAGAAATGGCAGAAAACATATAGAGAAAGGGATTCCTTTCTCTTTTTCTATTAATAGAAAGGGAGATTTATATGATCGGAGTTTCCATTTATCTTTCAAAAGAACGAGTAGAGAAACAAGAAGAGTGGCTAAAAGTAGCGAAGGAAAATGGGTTTACATCTATTTTTACATCACTGCACATTCCAGAAGATGATCCAAATATGTATAAAGAGTTAATTCAAATATTAGGGAAACAAGCTCTTGCACATGAAATGGAGTTAATGGTTGATGTTTCTCCAAAATCGTTACATCATTTAGGGCTAACATATGAAAATGTGGAAGAACTATTGGACTGGGGCATTACCGGTTTAAGAATGGATTACGGCATTGCGCCAAAAGAAATTGCAAGCGTATCTCATAAGATGAAAGTAGCTTTAAATGCGAGTACGATTACAAAGCCATTTTGGAAAGAATTATTTGCAGAACATATAAGAGTAGAGAATGTAGAAGCGTGGCATAATTTTTATCCACGTCCAGAGACAGGACTAGCAAAGTCCTTCTTACAAAAACAAAATCAATATTTACAGAAGTGTGGAATAAAGACGATGGCATTTATTCCAGGAGATGCGGAAAAACGAGGTCCGTTATATGAAGGGTTACCAACGTTAGAAAAACATCGCAATATGCGCCCGCTTGAAGCGTACTTAGAACTTGTTCAAGATTGTGGTGTTGATAAAGTATTGATTGGAGATATAAGCGCAAGTTTGGAAAGTATGCAAGAAGTAGCTAGTGCGAGTAGAGGGATTATTCCATTGCGTTACAAATCATTTATAACTGATAAAGAAGTATTAAAAGTGGTGGAGCAAGTGCATACAAATAGACTAGATCCGGCTCGTGATGTTATTCGATCTGTAGAATCAAGGGAAGGAAATAGAGTGGTTTTACAGCCGATGCATACAATTGTAAGAAAGAAAGGCAGCATTACAATTGATAATGAATTGTACGGTAGATATGCAGGGGAGATGCAAGTTGCTACACATGATTTACCTGTGGATGAGAAAGTGAATGTTGTTGGAATAGTTGTGGAAGAGGACGTTTCTTTACTGCCTTATATTGGCGCTGGAAAAATGTTTCAACTTTTTCTATGCGATAGAATAAAAGCTTGAATTAGCGCTATTTTGTAGGAAAACATTATCCGTAAAACGGATAATGTTTTTTGTTTTCTTTAAAAAAGTATTTGACGAATGAAATAAAATACCGTATTGTTTTGACTTGTAAATAAAAGTTCACCATAACAAAACAAAAAGGAGAGTTCAAAATGAATCAATATATTGGGAATTTAATTATTCGTATCGTGTTAGGAGTTACGTTCTTTGCACACGGTTTAGCAAAGTTTCAATCAGGTATCGATAATGTAGCAGGATGGTTTACAAGCATCGGTTTACCAGGTGGCCTTGCATACGGCGTAGCAACTGTAGAATTAGTTGGTGGTATATTATTAATTATCGGTTTAGGTGTACGATATGTAGGATTGTTATTCGCTCTTATTTTAGCTGGAGCTATCGTAAAGGTAAATGGAGCAGCAGGTTTATTAGGAGATGGAAAGAATCCAGGATATGAATTAGATCTTGCATTATTATCAATGGGTGCGTATTTATTCGTAGTAAAAGCAGAAGGATATGTAGATCGTTTCTTAAAAGAGAAAGTAATGAAAACGAAGTAAATTTTATTTATAAATTGTTGACTTGAAGAATTATTGTAACTATAATGATTACAACTAATGAATTACGAATGAAACAATTTAAATATTTTTTTACACAAGATGTAACTATATTGGTTACGTCTTGTGTAAAAATAAATAAACGGGAGGAAGTAATATGCCCAAATCAAATTTAGAAATTATTCAAAGCACGTATGAAGGATCAGCTTCTTCGAATGCAAAGCATTTAGCAGAAGCCCTCTCTGAAAAAGTGGAATGGACAGAGGCAGAAGGTTTCCCGTATGGCGGAACATATACAGGCGTAGAAGCTATAATGGAAAATGTATTTAGCCGTTTAGGATCAGAATGGGATGATTATAAAGCAAGTGTAAATACATATCATGAAGTAAACGGAAAAGATGTAATTATTGCTGAAGGTATGTATTCTGGAGTTTATAAAGAAACAGGAAAATCATTTGAAGCAGAATTTATTCATGTATGGCAGCTTGAAAATGGAAAAATCGTGAAGTTTAAGCAGTATGTAGATAGTCATATTGTTAGGGAAGCGATGAAGAGCTAATGCTTTTTAAATGGATTGTAGGTATATGTATTACCATTACGGTAATCATCTCTTCTATAGTTGGCGGAAAGAAATTGCTTGCATATGTGGAAAAAGAAAATACAAATATTCAAACTGAGCGAGCGGCAAACGAAAAAGAGAAAAAAGCTGCAGAAGAAGCTCCGCAAATTAGTGAAGGTGAAATTATTTCTACTATGCATAAAATGGTCCACCAAAAGGTAAAATCCTCTGAAAAATGGGGATTTGTAGAGATGACAAAAAAGGAAATTTCTAATGTAAAAAGAGATATTGAAAATAGTACAGGTTTTCAATATAAAATGAAGTTATTTTCTATTATAAATAGATGGGAAAAAGGAGATTTTTCTCAAACTGTTGAGGAGCATAACTTTTTATGGAGCCTTCAAGGTGGAGATACTGGCAAGGCGACGGAACGTTTATCGCCAGAAGAGGAAAAGCAGTATATAAAAGAAATGAAGAGTAAATAAAAACATCGCCAACCCAGATGACGATGTTTTTTCATTAAGAATGTTTTCGCATTAAAGCTCTAGTTGGCTGAACAGCGACAGTTTTGAAATGAGAAAATAAATAACATCCTGTTACAACGACAATTGTTCCTAAAATTTGTATCCACGTTAATTCTTCTCCGAGGAATATGAATGCTAAAATGGCTGTGAAAATTGGATTGAAGTTTAGAAAAATACCTGATGTAGTTGCACCTAATTTTTGTACACCAATATTCCAAAATACCATACAAAGAACTGTCGAAATAAGCCCGGTATATAAAAGTGATGTGATGAAAGAAGTATTTATATTTGAAACAGTGAAGCTACCTATGTTAAACGGTAGTAATAAAATAACGCCGAAAATACCAGAGTACAACGTTGCCATAAGTGGTGTAGTTGTTTTTGTTGCCCATTTACTACAAACAGAATAGATTCCCCAAATACAAACTGCTGCAATCATCCATAAATCGCCACTATTAAAATATAGTGAAAATAAAAGCGAGAAATCCCCTTTTAATAGGACGAGGATAACCCCGAAGAATGAAAGAATCATGGATAGGATTTGGAGTGTATTTACTTTTTCTTTTAGAAATAATACTGAAAATAATGCGATTGAAATTGCATTCAATGTAGAGATAAGACCTACATTCGTAGCGGATGTTTTTTCTAATGCTAAAAATTGAAAGATGTTAAAAAGAGCGACCCCTGAAATTCCCATCAATATTAAAGGAAGTATTGCGGTACGTGGTGGAAGGATTTTCTTTTCTTTAAACCATACCATTGGTAATAAACAAACAATCGCAATCATCCATCTTAAATTTGTCAGTGTCATCGGCGATGCATGATCGACGAGTGATTTTCCAACGACAAAATTTCCTCCCCATAATAAGCTCGTTAGTAATAGTAAAAAGACGTAAAAATAAGGCATGCTAAAATCCCCTTTTTTGTAATCAATACGAATTGTAAATAATTTTAGCATTTTTCTTTATTGTGTAATATATTCTTTTGTATAATGGTTAAAACTCGATAAAATATTTAGTTATGAATGATATTTACGGAATGATATTCAGTTTTGTGTAAGGTATAAGGTGTTTTTTCGAATAATCATCGGTAAGAAAAAAAGGGGGAATTGTAATGGAGTCGTCTGTTATTAAAGTGTTGGATGATTTGGATGTACAAATTTTAGATATATTGCAGAAGGAGTCACAAGTAAGTAATGCAGAGCTGGCACGTCGCGTTAATTTATCACCGGCTGCGATGCATGCAAGAATAAAAAGATTGGATGGGGAAGGTTTCATCGATAAGCAAGTTGCGATTTTAAATCAAGAAAAGCTTGGATTTGATTTATTATGTTTTATTTTTATGAGTACAAATATTCATCAATTTGACAAGCTGGAAGTGTTGGAGAAAGAATTAGAATCGATGCCGGAAGTGTTAGAATGTCACTGTTTAACAGGAGAGTACGATTATTTATTAAAGGTTGCAAATCGTGATCGTAAAGAACTGGAGCAGTTTATTAGAAAGTTGAATAAGCTTGGTATTACAAGGATACAGACAAGTTTAGCACTTCGTGAAATTAAATATTCGACGGTATTGCCGATACGAAATGAGGAACCGAGCATCGATTAGATTGCTTGGTTTTTTGTTTGTATAAACTGATTGACGAGGAGAAAAGAGAGATGTATTATTATATAAAATTATGAATTAAAATTCATTTAAAGTTATAAATATTAATATTGAAGGGCAAGGGGATGTAATATGAAAATCTGTAATGCGGTGACGAGTGATGTGAAAGAAATTTATAGTCTTATTGAGGTTTATGCAAAAGAGGGAGTTGTTTTACCACGTTCTCTTTTGTCTCTTTATCAATATTTGCAATGTTTATATGTTATGAAAGAAGACGAGAGAATTGTTGGAGTTGCTGGATTGCATGTATTAGGAGAAGATCTTGCAGAAATACGATCGTTAGTAGTTTCGCATACATATGCAGGGAAAGGGATAGGGCGTATGCTCGTAAATCATGTAATGGAGGAAGCTACGAAAATAAATGTAAGAAGAGTAATTTCCTTAACATATGAAACAGTATTTTTTCAAAAGTGTGGATTTGATTTTATAAATAAAGAAGCGTTGCCAGAGAAAGTATGGATTGATTGTAGATATTGTCCAAAGGTGGATTATTGTGATGAAGTGGCGATGGTGCGGTATGTTGGATGAAAATTTTATAGAGAAAAAGCTCCCACTATTATTTACATATATAGTGGGAACATATATTTCCATAAGAAATGGACAGGTTATTAAGAATTTGAATTCTTTTGTCTCACGGCAAAATTATAAAGTGGATCTTTAAGTTCATAGTTATATGTTAAGCCGTCGACAATTCCTACAACTTTATCATTATCATAAAGATCGAGCATAAATTGTGCCATTTGTTTTGCAGTGTGGAATTTTGGTACAACATTATCGTATTGGAATTCATCAATATCAAATGAACGTTTCGCAAATTCTGTTTCAGTTGCAGCAGGAGCTAAAACTTTTGCTTGCAGTTTTGCGCCTTGTTCTTTCAGTTCGTGAGACAGCCCTTCTGTAAATGCACTTACATAGAATTTCGTAGCGCAATACGTAACAGCATCAGCAACAATTGTGTATCCGCCGCCCGATGAAACGTTAATAAGCTGTGTTCCATCAACCATTGAATAATCTCGAACGAAAAGAGAAGAGAGTATTGTTAGTGCTTCTATATTTACATGTAACATCGTTTCGATTTTATTTAAATTTTGTTCAGCAATTGAGGCGAAATTACCAAAACCTGCGTTGTTAATCCATGTTTCAATTTGAAAAGCTTGTAGGCTTTCATAAAGTTTATAAACATCTTCAGTAACAGATAAATCAGTTCTTCGAATGACAACATCCAACTCCGGATGCATTTCGTTAATTTTCAATTTTAATCCGTTTAATTCTTCTTGTCTTCGAGCTACAAGTACTAAATTTTTTCCGCGAGATGCAAATGCTAAAGCTGCTTCATAACCAATTCCGGAACTTGCGCCAGTAATAACCGTGTATTTCATATAAAATCCCCCTAAATTCAAATTCATTTATGGTTAGATTGTATTTGTTAGAGTATACTCTAAGTCAAATGTTTTTTATAAATTTGATACGGTTATAAAATATAAGAGAGTAAGCATGTGAAGGGAGTTTTAGTATGTACACAATTAGCGAGGTAGCAAAATTATTAGGCGTGAGCACACATACACTACGTTATTATGAAAAGGAAAATATATTAATTGCAAATCGTGATACAAATGGAAATCGACTTTACGAAGAGTCACATATAAAGTGGTTGCAGTTTGTAATGAAATTAAAACAAACGCAAATGCCAATAGCGAAAATAAGAGAATACGCTAGATTATATACAGAAGGGGAGCATACAACAGAAGCTCGTTTACAGCTCCTAGAAGATCATAGGAAATCTATTCAGATTCAAAGAGAAAACTTAGAAGTTACAGAGAAGATGCTTGAGAATAAAATTAGTGCATACAAAAACTCATTGGAAAATAAATAGATGGTTGTTATGTGATGAAAAATGGATTTGATCTATGAGTATTTCATCATAGTGTACGGACAAATAAAAAAGAGCAGCTAGCAAAAGCTAACTGCTCCATTCAAGGGATCTCTCCAAGGGGGAGTGGAGAAAATATTATGTTACTAGCAGTATTAACAGATTATTGAGAAATATACAAATCGGATGAAAGAAATTTTAAATAAACTTTCGGCATTGACAGTTTTTAAAATGTTCATGTACAATATATATGAATGACATTCAGTCATTTTTATGTGACAGGATGCAGTTAGCTTAGAAGTGGAACAAATACAATGGTAAATGAGGATGATAGTTGTTTTTATATAGTATTGATGAAAGAGTATATTTTTTTAAAACAAAATGACTGATAGTCAGTCATAAGAGGTGAGAGGTATGAAAAATAGAGCTTGGTTATATGTCATATTAACATGTATCTTTGAAATTTTTTGGGTGTTTGGTTTTAATACGGCTAATACTTGGTGGCATTGGATTATTATTTTAGGAGTTATTGCTATTGATTTTCACTTCCTTTCTAAAGCGTGTGAACATCTTGCAACAGGGACTGTATATGCTGTTTTCGCCGGAGCTGGTACGGTAGGTACTTTCTTAATGGATGTATTTCTTTTCGGTGGAAGTTTCAGCGCAGGCAAACTATTCTTCATTCTTATGGTAGTAGCCGGCGTTATCGGTTTAAAGCTAGCTGATAATAAAGAAGAAACTGTGGAAGGAGCTGCTTAAAAATGGGTTGGTTTTTCGTATTTTGTGCTGCAATTAGTGAAATAGTCGGTGTGATAGGACTTAAAATGTATAGTAAAGATAAGACATTGGCCAATGGTGCGATTTATATAGGCGGGTTTGCTACATCCTTCGCATTTTTGTATACTTCCTTCTTATTTTTACAAGTAAGTGTCGCGTATGCGGTTTGGATTGGTATCGGAACAGCAGGTGCAGTTTTGTTAAACATGTTCTTGTTTGGTGAGTCGAAAAGTAAAGCGCGTATCATTAGTGTGTTTCTTATTGTATGTGGAGTGACAGGATTAAAGGCACTTTCTTAAAGATATATTGTATTTTTATCTCCTAATTGTTTATTAGGAGATTTTATTATAAAAAAATGATTTCCTCTTAGAGTTCACTATCATTGACAGTACAATCGATTATCTTATAAAATGAGTGACAGTCATTCAATATGCGTGTGAAAGGGTTTAGATGATGAATAAAAAAGAGAAAATTGTCTATGCAGCTATTGAAGTGTTTCAGGAAAAGGGCGTCGAAAAAACGAAGATTTCTGATATCGTGAAATTAGCTGGCATTGCGCAAGGAACTTTCTATTTATATTTTCCTTCTAAGCTATCTGTTATGCCTGCAATAGCAGAAGTGATGGTTGAAAAGATGATACTTGCAGTGAAAGAGAAAGTACAAAAAGATGTACCTTTTTCAAATAAAGTGGCACAAGTAATCGATGCGGTGTTTCAATTTATAGAGGAATACCGTGAAATACAAGCTTTAATGTATGCGGGTCTTGCATCTACAGAACATATAAAAGAGTGGGAAGCTGTGTATGAGCCTCTTTATATGTGGTTAAGCGAATTTTTAAGTGAGGCGAAAGAAGCTGGTGAAATTCGTGATTCGGTTCACGCAGAACGAACAGCGAAGTTATTTATCGCTCTTGTTGAATCAGCAGCGGAACAAGTTTATTTATATGATCATAAAGATGATGATCAAGTCGAGCTACAAAAGGCAGAAGTACTAGATTTTTTAACACATGCACTACATATAAAGAAGTAGTAAGATGAACCTGTCTGAAAAGGTAGGTTCATTTTTGAGGAAAACTGAATGATAGTCATTCACCTAATGCTTATGTATGTGTGGAAGGATAGAGTGAAATTCTAATGAGTGGAGGCATCCTCACTCATTACTAGCCCGCAAAGAGCAGGATAAAGAAAAAGCTTCTTGGGCATTATTTTTTGAGAGGAACTTACGGGAAGAGGTGTTAAAAAGTGAAGAAACCGATAAAAGAACAAAAGATGGTATTGGTCATTCTTTTGAGTAATATATTTATCGCTTTTCTAGGGATTGGATTAATCATTCCGGTTATGCCGTCCTTTATGAATGATATGCATTTAACAGGGAAGACGATGGGCTATCTCGTTGCAGTGTTTGCAATGGCACAGCTCATTACTTCACCTATTACAGGCCGGTGGGTTGATCTTTACGGTAGGAAGAAAATGATAATCATTGGATTATTTATTTTTGGTGTTTCAGAGCTTCTTTTTGGATTAGGAAAAGATGTATGGATGCTTTATGTAGCAAGGGTATTAGGCGGAATTAGTGCTGCTTTTATTATGCCTGGTGTTACGGCATATGTTGCGGATATTACATCTATTCAGGAACGTCCAAAGGCGATGGGATACTTATCTGCGGCTATTAGTACTGGATTCATTATAGGGCCTGGAATCGGCGGATTTATTGCAGAATACGGTATACGTGTGCCGTTTTTCGTTGCAGCAGTAATTGCTTTTATAGCATGTGTGATTTCGATTTTTATTTTAAAAGAACCGTTAACGAAAGAAGAACTTGCAGAGATTTCTTCTAATACGAAAGAATCAAGTTTTATTGGTGATTTAAAGAAGTCATTACATCCAATGTATGCAATTGCATTTATTATCGTATTTGTACTCGCATTCGGATTATCAGCGTATGAAACTGTGTTTAGCTTATTCTCAGATCATAAATTTGGTTTCTCGCCGAAAGATATTGCAGCAATTATTACAATCAGTTCAATCTTTGGGGTAGTTGTGCAAGTATTTATGTTTGGCAAATTGGTAGACATGTTCGGTGAGAAAGTATTAATCCAAATATGTTTAATTGTAGGGGCAGTATTAGCATTCGTCTCAACTGTAGTCTTTAATTATTGGATTGTACTTCTCGTTACTTGCTTCATTTTCTTAGCATTTGATTTACTTCGTCCAGCTTTAACGACGTTTTTATCAAAAGCAGCTGGAAAAGAGCAAGGATTCGTTGCTGGGATGAACTCGACTTATACGAGTTTAGGAAATATAGCAGGACCAGCGATGGGCGGAATATTATTTGATATGAACATTCATTATCCATATGCATTTTCAGGCGTTGTTTTAATAGTTGGTCTCGCTATTACATTTATGTGGAGAGAGAAACAGTTGGCTGAAAGTTTTGCTAAGTAATAAAACCCCTTACGACGGTAAGGGGTTTTTGTTTTATCCTGATTAAAGTTTCATTTTATAAACTTAATCCAAACCGTTTTAATTCAATAAAAATCCCCTCTAATTGCTTTCCTTTATCCGTTAATGTGTACTCTACACGAGGCGGAACTTCTGGATATACTTTTCTCGTTATAATGCCTTGAGACTCTAATTCTTTTAGTCGAAGCGATAATGTTTTTGGACTAATACCATCCATTGATTTTTGTAAATCACTAAAGCGTAATGTTCCTTCGATAAGAAGATCACGAATGATTAAAAACGTCCATTTTGTACTAATTACATCAAGCGTTTTAGCGATAGGACAAGGTATGCCAGGTAAACCTTTCGTTAATTCAATTGGATCTATATTGTTCATGGAACTAGCCTCCATAAAATTTTTTTGGATGAATTTGCTTTATAGTATCACAAAACTATACTTTTGGTAACTATATGAAAAAAATATCACTACTTCCATAAAGGAAGTTATTGCATATACAATAGCAATACGAAACAAAGAGGATTTATATAAGGAGGTGGTGATTTCCATGGGGATAAAAAAGTTATTTGGATTTCTTAGTTTGTTTGTTATTTGTATTGTGCTTGTAGCATGCGGTGTGGAAGAGAAAACTGAAGTCCAGTTATTAAAAGAAATGCCAAAGCCAAAAGCAATGACAATTGATCCCTCACTAAGTAAAAAAGAAGCGACAGAAATGGTTCATGCGGCGCAGCGTTTTTATGCATTTTGGGATACAGGTAAGGAGGAACTTATTCCGCAGACTGTTACTAAAGATTTCTTCGATAATACATTGCCGAAAGGGCGACCACAAGGCATTGAAGGATTAAAGTTTGCAGCGCAAAATTTTCGTAAAGTTGTGCCTGATATACATTGCGAGATTGAAGACTTATTAGTTGTTGGAGGTAAAGTAACAGCCCGTCTTTCTTTTACAGGAACGCATAATGGTAAGGAAATTAATTTTTTTGCAATTGATATTTTACATGTGAAAGACGGAAAGATAACGGAAGATTGGCATTTAGAAGATAATCTTACACTACAGCAGCAACTCAGCTTAATAGCTGAAGAGTAGATCATATTGGGGAGAGGAAAGCGATGAAAAATATATTTATTATAAATGGACATGAAAAATACGTTACAAAGGAAGGACGATTAAATAAAACGTTAGTAGATCATATGGTTACTGTATTAGGCGAGAATCATTATGTGAAAACAACAACGATTCAAGATGGGTACAATATTAAAGAAGAACAAGATAAATTTTTATGGGCAGATGTTGTTATTTATCAAACACCGATTTATTGGTTTAGTGTACCAGGTTTATTTAAAACGTATATGGATGAAGTATATGAATACGGTTTGTTCTTTAAAGGTGCAGATGAATACGGAACAGGTGGTTTATTAAAAAAGAAATCGTATATGTTCTCTACAACTTGGAATGCACCTGAAAAAGCATTTGGAGATAAGACGAAGTTCTTTGAAGGAGAAAGTTTAGAATCAGCGCTTAGTCATTTACACCGCGTGCAAAAGTTTCTCGGTATGAGTCCGTTAAAGAGTTTTGCTTGTTATGATGTGGTGAAGAATCCGGATATAGAGAAGTATTTAGGGAACTTGAAGAATCATTTAGAAGAAGTTATTCAATAATTAGAGTCATCCCCGTATTTAATGCGGGGATGACTCTATCCATAACTTCGTAAAATTTGCCCAGCTGAATGAATCAGTTGTTACGTTTTTTTAGGAAGGGTGATATGTTATTCTTTTTAAAACGGATCAACTTCAGCCAAATCAGGGTTAGCATTCGGATTTGTTAATAAGGTTTTCAGCTCACCTACTTCAGAGAGCGCAACGAGGATATAACCACTAATAAGGACGACGAGTCCGATGACCCTTAATGTTTGCAGTGTAATATCACGGCTATTGTTTTCGGAGTTGTCTTGGGGCGTTGAAGGTGGATTGTTATTCATAAATAAGGCTCCCATCTTTTGTATTTATATATGTGCGAAATCATTATTTAACTTATGGATAGGAATTATATAGTCATTTTCACTATATGAGAAATGCCTATGAAAAGTGATAAGGAATTTTGGGGCGAGAAAAGGGGGGAATCCAAAAGATTATTAAAACTGAACTTTTGGATTCCCCCCTTTTTTATTTATCCTGCTATTTGTGGTGGTCGGATTTCCTGTAAACGACCAGTTGACTCATTATTTTCATGTAAATACAAGGTTAGTTAACCAAAGTAGTTATCCTAATATACGCAACGATTCTTCAATAAACGCTGGGATGTCCTCTGGCTGTCTACTTGTTACTAGCTGATTTTGACATACGACAACCTCTTTGTCATGAAAGTTCCCGCCGGCATTTTTCAAATCGACTTCAATAGATTTATATCCAGTTACATCGCGTCCTTCAAGTGTTTGTGCAGTGATGAGTAGCTGAGGTCCGTGACAAATAGCGAAAACAGGTTTTTCCGCATCCATAAATGCTTTACTAAAGCGAACAAAACGTTCATCGGCACGAAGTATATCTGGAGAAAATCCACCCGGTATGAAGAGGGCATCAAAGTTCTCTGGAGAAACATCATCAATACTTTTATCAATCACGACTTCACTTTTTCCTTGCTTACCGTGTACCGTTTTCCCTTTTTCCATTTCAATAGTTGTGAATTCATATCCCTTTTGTTTAAAAGCTTCTACTGGCTCTGTGTATTCTGTATCCTCGAAATAATCCGTTATTAAAATAGCAATTTTTTTACTCATTCTAATCCGCTCCTTATATTATATTATCGGCTCCAGAATCTTCCTTGGGCAATGCCTTCTATAAATGATTCAATTGAAGTATTTGTTAAGTTGTAAACTCCTGCTTCATCCAGTTTAATCTTACTATGGTCCAAAGCATGAGGATTACTAAGGACATGAGCTATCGGTTTAAAATGTTTAAAAGTAGTTTCTGCAAATTCTAAAACAGGGGGTTGAATGACAGACTCACTACTAAACACTAATACTGCATCAAAAAGGGAGGAGTCTGTTGTTGTATAAGTATCAGTTACTTTAATGGAATCATTGAACTGATAAATTTTATTATCTATGATGCTATAGTTAATACGATGCTGTGCAAAAGCTTGAATCCATTCGGACAGAAGGGAGACACTTGGGTCACCATTTAATAGAATTGCAACATTTTTGGAGTCAGCTTTAAAAATAGTGTTAGACATACTTAGTGCAGGTGATTTTGCATCTGAATTTACTTCGTGATTTTCCTTAGGTAAAGGAGATCCAATAATGTTAGCGACTTCTTGTGCTAATTGACGATCGACGTGGTTTAGGAGAGCAATTACATTTGCCTTCACCATGTCTGATTTACACTTCCCAACTTCGAAGCAAAAAGCTTCTTTTATGTGCTGCTTTTCAATAGGGCTCATACTATTGTAGAAAAGTTTAGCCTGAGAATAAAAGTTAAGAAAGCTTTTACTGCGACCTCTAATTTTATGCCCATCAATCTTTTCTTGATAATGTTCATATCCTCCTTGTTCGGCTTGGACGGTTGCAGGTTGATTGTTATTTAATCCATTAGGATGATAGCTTGTTTGACCGCGATGAATCTGCATTTGATGCATACCATCACGTTGATTATTATGAAAAGGACATACGGGCTGATTGATAGGGATTTGATGGAAATTAGGGCCCCCTAAACGAGATAATTGTGTATCTGTATAGGAGAATAATCTTCCTTGCAGAAGAGGGTCATTTGAAAAATCAATACCTGGTACGACATGACCAGGGTGAAAAGCTACCTGCTCTGTTTCAGCAAAGAAGTTATCAACATTTTTGTTCAATGTCATTTTACCAACTAATTTTACGGGAACTTCTTCTTCTGGCCATAATTTCGTTGGATCTAAAATATCAAAATCAAATTTATGTTCATCTTCTTCTGGAATTAACTGTAATCCAAGCTCCCATTCAGGATAATCCCCTTTTTCAATTGCTTCGTATAAATCTTGACGATGAAAATCAGGATTTTTCCCAGCAATCTTTTGAGCTTCATCCCATACTAATGAATGAACCCCGAGGGTAGGTTTCCAGTGAAATTTTACGAAATGGGCTTTTCCTTCTGCGTTAATGAGTCGAAATGTGTGAACTCCAAAACCTTCCATCATTCGTAAACTACGTGGAATAGTTCGGTCGCTCATTTGCCACATGACCATATGAGTGGACTCAGGATTATGCGCAACAAAGTCCCAAAAGGTATCATGAGCGCTAGCTCCTTGAGGAATATTATTATGTGGTTCTGGTTTAACTGCATGGACAAAATCAGGAAATTTAATGGCATCTTGGATAAAGAATACTGGCATATTATTACCCACTAAATCATAGTTTCCTTCATCTGTATAAAATTTTGTGGCGAATCCGCGTACATCTCTTACTGTGTCATTGGATCCTTTAGAACCTTGAACGGTTGAGAACCGTACAAATACAGGTGTTTTCTTTGAAGGATTAGTAAGAAAATCTGCTTTCGTATATGCTTCTAACGATTCATAAAGCTGAAAATAACCATGAGCGCCAACTCCGCGTGCATGAACAATCCTTTCAGGAATTCGTTCATGATCAAAGTGGGTCATTTTCTCGCGAAAGTGGAAATCTTCTATTAAGGTTGGGCCTCTTAAGCCCATCTTTAAAGAAAATTCATCTTCAGCTATTTTTACTCCTTGGTTTGTTGTTAAAGCATGTTTGCGTTGATTGTCGGTAACATGGTGCTTCAATTGCTCCATTTTTTTATTCACAATATAGGCCCCTCCTTTACGCTGTTAATTTAATAGATACCCTTTTTATTAGGACGTAAACATGTATTATGATTTTTGTATGTAAAAATCATAATTAAACCCTAAAACATCAAGGGGAAGAAAGGGAGTTTGTATAGCACTCTATGCTTAAGAAAAACAGGAGTAACATACCTAAAGTTTGTAATTAAGTATGAACGATAGGTTTAACATTAAAAAATAAAAAAGCCAAGGAGATAATTTATTTTCTCCTTGGCTTTTAAGATAATTCTTTTCGTTAAAATGCGGAAATTCTTTGCTTCGTTTTTGGTACAATAATAAATTTGATCCAGAGTAACCCGACAATCATAATGATAAGGCTATGTAAAAATTGACCTGTAGCAATGAGTATAACAATTGAAAATACAATGAGTTGAATACTTAGCAATATAAAGATTAAGCTAAGAAACTGCTTCATCCTTTCTTCAGTATGGATTGGATATAATGCTACAATAATATTTCTCGAAAAATATTTCCATAGTGAACGAAGCTGCATAGAGATCATATATAGAACGATGTAAGTGATAGCGCCTTTTACGTATATATTTGGTATGAAATATAAGGCGAAAGCACTGATCAATCCTAAGCGAATATATATACCGAAATAATCATTTCCACGTAAAAATGCTAGTGTATGTAAGTAGAAGAAAGTTGCTCGTTTTTTATGTAATAAAGGTTCAATCCAATTTGTAAGCCATTTTCTTTTATTTACTTGTTTATTCAGTTGCGGAACATCTGTAAAAATGCTAGCAAATTGATAAAAACGAACGTTCATTTTTTCTTCTTGCTCGATTATGTAATCCCACGGTATTCGTTTTGTAGGCTGTTTTTTCGTATATAGAAGTAGGAAAGCAAGTAGTAAGAGTAGTCCGCCCAATATGAGAACATTTGCGGAATAAAACAGCATGAAAACGATTAGGGCGTTACAAGTAATACGAATGATTAGCCATATGTTTTTTTCGTGACTATCACGCCACATCCAATGTATGTACATGTTCCAGGCTTTCGTAATCATTAACATGATAAAGATTGTACATAAAAAAGGAACCGTTAATTGCAATGATTGCATAGCAAGTGGAACGAGAATAAGGAACGTAAATAACAATGGGAAAAGCTGAATGATGTAATTGTATAGAAGAGATTTTTTGAAATAAGATGTTAATTTCTCTTCTAGTGCTAGTAAATAGACAGCATCAGGTTTTTGAATAAATGTACGGATAGGGCATCTCGTTATAATGAATGTAAGTACAATCGTTATAATTATTAAAGATATTCCTTTAGAAGGAGATGCTTTTAGAAACTGAGCATAATAATATGCACCAACGCATGAAATAAAGATAAAGCTATATAGTAAACCGTTAATCATACGTGCAAAGTATGTAATGATATTTTGAATATGTTGTTGGAAGCGACTGCTCCATAGCGATTCGATTGACATGTTTTTCACCTCTTTGTTCTATTATATATGTTTTACAAAAGAAAAAACGAGCAAATTGCGTTATGCAACTTGCCCGTTTTTCTTTTCGTTATTTTTTTTCTGATCACGATTCATTAATGGATAGAAAGCAAATCCGATTACGAATAAACCAATTCCGAGAAGGAACGTTTTTATATCGGATGCGCCGGTTTTAATAACCCATAGTGCGTAGCAAAGTGCGATAACTGCGACTATGCCATCTGTAATTCTTGCCCGCATTTCATTTTTATATGTTTCACCAGTTGCGACTAGTTTTAACTGGAAGATTGGTGAAACGAGATATGGAATGAGGTAGGCCAGTGTCGATACGGTAATAACGAATGTATAAGCTTCCGCAATGGTTCCTGATAATGTTGAGAATAGGAATACTTGCGACATAATGTTTGTTAATCGTAATGAGTAAATTGGACTTCCTTTTTTATTTGTTTTCGTGAAGAAGGAAGGGAAGAAACCTTCTTTTGCTGCTTGATAAGGTACTTCTGAGCTTAATAAAATCCAGCCTAAGATAGAACCGAACAGGGAAGTAAGAGCAAGTAATGCCATCAGTTTCCCGCCGCCATGACCCATTGCAGCGTTTAGTGCATCTGCTAATGGACGTTCAGAAGTTTGTAATTTATCAACGTGAAGTACACCCATTGTTAAAATTGTAATTCCTAAGTAAATCGCAACTGTAATAAGTAATCCCGCAACTGTTGCACGTTTTACCGTTTTTGGAGAAACAGCACGGTTTGATAAAAGAACGGCTGATTCAATTCCGATAAACGCCCAAAGCGTTGTAAGAGCAGCTAAATTTACTTGTGAAAGAAGACCATGTGATACACCTGATTTATCAATCATCGGCGTGTACCATTGTCCAAACTTAGAAGCTTCGAATGCAAATAACGTAACGACGATGAATAAAAGGAATCCAGTTACTTTCGTTGTTGTTGCTAAGAAGTTTAGTTTTCCAGCTCCGCTTACACCATTTGTTAATATAATATGAGTTCCCCAAAGTAAGATGGAACAAATCGTAAATGTAATTAGTTTTCCGACTTCTATGTTAAAAGAACCGATTGAAAATAGTAGTCGCGTATCTTTCATAATTGGGAAGAAGAGTGATAAATATCCCGCAAATGATGTAATGATGGCAACGTTACTTGCCCAGTTTGCAACCCAATATCCCCATACCATACTGAATCCAGCCATTTTTTTCTTTTTTGGTGTTGAGAATAAAGCATATGCATGACTTTGTGGTCCTGTCGTTAAATCAGGACGACGAATTGCTAAATTACCGAAAACAAGAGCTAGCATTAAAACACCAAACCCTGTTGTTAACCAAGCTAAAGTGACACCGAGTGGGCTTGCTGTTTGTGCCAACGTACTTGGCACCATGAAAATACCAGCGCCAACCATGTTACCGACAACGAAAGCTGTTAGTACCCAAAAGCCCCATTTTTTTTGTTGCATAGAAAATACCTCCAAAGTTAGTATAACCAAGTCAAGCGAGGAGATATGTATGTCTTCTTAGTAGAGAAGAGAAGTCCCAAACAAAACAAAAAAAGCACATAATCTGCCGCTACATGCTTTCTATCTTATAAGAAACCCACGACATACCTCTCGATAGCTCTCCACAAACGAAACGTTTGTGACAGTTCTGCACTTATTAAATGCAGACCCAGCAAGCGTGCATGGTGGACACGACTTACTTCGGCAACCATTCCTTTCTCATTCCTTCATCAATGCCACTACATCTCCTGAAATGATACTCTTAATGATTGCAACCTCTACCTCACCGAGATACGAATGAGGATTTAAATATTAAATTAACGTCTTTAAGAGTAACAAATGTATTTTTATACGTCAATGGATATAGTAATAATCAGATTATAGAGAAGAGTTTGTGATTAAAAGTAAGAGGGATTGTTATGTGATATTTGAATTTTCGTAATATAATACATGTTATTGGCGCTAGATGATTGAAAAGGGGATGAAATAAATGTCTGTTTGTCATAAACATTCAGTAATAGGTGTGTTAGATTCGGGAGTTGGGGGATTAACAGTTGCGAGCGAAATTATAAGACAATTGCCTAAAGAGAGCATTTATTATATTGGTGATAATAAGCGTTGCCCGTATGGGCCAAGAAGTGTAGAGGAGGTGCAATCTTTCGTATTTGAAATGGTTGAGTTCCTCAAACAGTTTCCATTAAAAGCGCTAGTCGTAGCATGTAATACTGCTGCAGCTGCTGCATTGACTGCGCTGCAAGAAGCACTTTCCATTCCAGTTATTGGCGTTATACATCCAGGAGCAAGAGCGGCAATTAAAGTAACAAAGAAAGAGAAGATCGGAGTAATTGGAACTGTAGGTACGATAAAATCTAATATGTACGAAAAAGCATTACACGAGCTTGATACATATTTGGAAGTGCATAGTCATGCGTGTCCGACTTTAGCTACAGTTGTAGAAAATCGATTAGAAGATATAGCATATGTCACGCAGCAAGTGAAACAAGCGTTACTTCCATTAACGAAAGAAGATATAGATACGTTAATTCTTGGGTGTACGCATTATCCACTTCTAGAGTCCTATATAAAAAAGGAACTAGGAGAAGATGTAACGATTATTAGTTCTGCAGAAGAAACAGCGATAGAGTTAAGTACCATTTTACAGCACAAAGGAATTTTGTCTGACAATCTGAATCCGAAGCATCGCTTTTTTACAACGGGATCTGTTTTATCATTTGAACATATTGCTGAGCGATGGCTAGGGTATCAAATTTCTGTAGAATGTGTGGATTTACCCGTAAAGAATGCTCGTATCTGTAATTAGACTGTATTAAAGTACTTTTTGTTCAATAAATTAGGTTAGTTGCATAAGAAGGAAAAAATGCACTTTTAATTGAAAGGATTAAGGTCATTTCAATTAAAGGGGAGATTGGATTATGGAATTATCAAGATCTCAATTATTTGCTTTAGAGTATATTTCAAAATATGCAGAGAACGAAAAACGTGAGGCTAAAGCAACGATTAATCATATACTTAAAATGTCTAATATTACAGATGAAATATTTGAAGAAGCTGTCGCTAATTTAAAATCTCATGCAAGGATTGCTTTACACTTTCATCCAGACAGACTTGATTCGAGTATGAAAAGTGTTGCTGAAGCATTGTTTGAGCAAGGAGTATATAAAAGTCAATTTGAAACATTACTATCTAATGGAAGCGTATCTGCTTACCCTGGTGGTGAACGTGACCTTTGGGAAAAGAGAATATTTGGAGGGGCATATCAATTAGAAGGCGTAACGAATGAGCAACGGCCAAAATACGGAGCGCTAAATTTAATGTTACATCCAGATGGGCCGGCTCCGCGTTTTGGTTCATGTTATTTTCTTTTATCTCCAAAAGTTTCTTCGCGCTCTACATATACGTATTTAGATTCGCATCAAGATCCGAAAGAAAAGGGGACTTATGAGGAGTTTGATATGATTTTAGCTGCTCTTTTGGAAGAGACATTTGTAAGAGATTTTGCAATTGGTGAAGGAAATTTGACTCCAACAATATTAATTAATCATTTACTGGCTAATCTGAAAAGGCCGTTTATAGATTTAGTAAGCAAAGAGCCAGCCCGTAATCTTAATCATTATATTGAAGCGCAGATTCATGGAGGGATTTCTCTTAAAGAAGACGTAGAGATGCTTGTTGCAGATCCTTCATTTAAGGGTACGGATGTAGGAAGAGTTTTAGAAGAAATTTGCCTGAAGTATGCTATTGATTTGTATTGGCACATCGGTTTTGTACTTATGGTAGACGAAGTTCCGATGGATTTTAGAGGTTCAAAAATGCCATCTTTAGCAAGACGCATTGCAAGGAATCATTGTATCGATGCAAATATAATTGGCTCTGCTGTAGTGGATTTGAAACGCAATCCATTATCTTGGAGTGATCGTGGCACTTATGAAGAAGTGCTTCAGGAATTAAAATTATTATGGCATGTTTTAGTTCGATTTGGAAAACCAAATCGGAAGTAGAATGAAATACTCCGTTTTTCGGAAGTATTTATATAGAAAAGAAGCTGATTTAAAAATAAATCAGCTTCTTTTTATAAGATTAAACTAAGTTTAATACAGTTACTTTTTCACGTGTCATAGACTCAAGGCTCTTACGAATACCTTGTGCGCCCATACCTGAACCTTTTACACCGATGAATGGGAAGTGATCAGGGCCGCGCTCTGTACGTCCGTTAATTTGAACAGAACCAGTTTCGATTTTGTTAGCAATTGCAAATGCTTTGTTAATGTCTTTTGTGAAGACACTTGCTTGTAAGCCGAACTCTGATTTGTTAGCAATTTCAATTGCTTGCTCGTCTGAAGAAACACGGATGATTGGAAGGATTGGGCCAAATGGCTCTTCCCAAGCAACTTTCATTTCTTCTGTTACGTGGTCGATTAATGTTGGGTAAATTAAGTTACGCTCACGTTTGTTACCGATAACGATTGTAGCACCTTTTTCAACAGCATCGTCAACTAAGCCTTGAACGAAGTCAGCAGACTTGTCGTCGATTAATGGAACGATTGTGCTGTCTTGTTCTGGAGATCCAACTGATAGTTCAGCTACTTGCGCTTTTAATAAGCTAACAAGCTCGTCCGCTACGTTTTCGTGTACAAGTACACGTTTAATAGCTGTACAACGTTGACCAGAGTAAGAGAATGCACCGCTTACGATATGGTTTGCAGCATCTTGTAAGTCAGCATCTTCACGAACGATACCAGGATCTTTACCACCAAGTTCTAATACAAGTGGAATCATTGAAGCTTTTTTCGCTAAATGTTTACCTGTGTTTGTACCACCTGTGAACGATACCATATTGACGCCTTCGTGTTCTACTAAGTAGTCACCAATTACAGAACCGCGTCCTGTAGCTACGTTTACAAGACCTTTTGGAAGGCCGGCTTTGTGAAGTGCTTCAACCATTTTAATACCACTAATTGCACCTTGAGTTGCTGGTTTGAAAATAACAGCGTTACCCATAATTAATGCTGGTGCAAGTTTTGCAGCAGATAAGTTTACTGGGTAGTTAAATGGTGCGATTGCTAATACAACACCAAGTGGTGCGCGTTGGATGATCGCAAGTTTCGATTTCGTTCCGCCAGGGAAGCTATCGCCCATCATGCTTTCTCCGTGCATATGTAAAGCTTCTTCGATCGTGTAACGAATGAAGTCAGCTGTACGAACAACTTCTTTCTTCGCATCTTTATAGCCTTTACCGACTTCTTTCATAATGATATCGGCAATTTCATCCTGCATATTTACGAGCTCATCAGCCCATTTATATAAGTATTTTGCGCGATCTTGTAGGGAAGCTTCAGCCCATGATTTTTGAGCTTCTTTTGCAGATGCAATTGCTTCATCTACTTCTCCGCGAGTAATTGCTTGTACTTGTCCAATTACTTCGTGTAAGTATGGAGATGGAATTTCGATTGTTTCTCCTGAAGAGCTTTCTCTCCATTCTCCGTCTAAATAAAATTTGTACGTATTGCTAGTTGTCATGATTAGTCCTCCTAAAATAGCAACTTGTAAGAGTGAGTATAAGGTGATTGTAGGGGGTTTGATAACATTTTTCAAATGAAATGTTTGTGAAAACGATTTCTTATTCTTTTTTTATTTTGTATGCCCTTTCTTACAGAACATTCTTTTATTTCAAACTGGTTTATTATGTCATGAACCATTTGCATTTTCGTGCATTTTACTTTATGTGTAAAAAAACAATTGACAGAATACTCAATAAAGTTGTAAGATTATAAATGGAAAATAAATGAAGGGGGTGTGCGTAATGATTGTAATCGTAAATGTAATGAGCTTAGCTCTGTTAAATGGCAGAAAACATTTATATCATTACGCAACCCGTGCGGATATATAGGGCATCTTTGTCTTATAAAAAGCGTACGTTGCGTATATCGTAACGTACGCTTTTTATGCATTCCTGTGCATATCGTCAAGCGGCGGTATGCTTTTTTTTGTTTATTTTCCATGTTACTATATAAAATTTTGGAAGGTGGAAAAATGTGATGAGATTGTATGGGTTACGAAATGTAAATGTGATGGATTTGGATAGCGGATAAAGAAATGAGAAGTAAACGAGAACGAGAAGGGAGAGGTTACATTGTTATCAGTATTACTAAAGTTAAAATGGTTTTTTAAAGAGCACTGGAAGAGATATAGTATTGCCATTGGAGCTCTTTTAATTGTGAATATAGTTGAAGTTATTCCCCCGAAAGTGTTAGGGGTTACGATAGATAACATAAAAACAGGAACGTTATCGAACGAAGCAATTATGCAATCTATTCTCATTTTAATAGGGGTTACGATCGTTGGATATGGCCTCACTTTCGTATGGCAACATCAATTGTTTGGCGGTGCATTTGTACTGGAGAAAACGATGCGCTCTAAATTTATGGGGCATTTACTTAAGATGACGCCGACTTTTTATCAAAAAAATCGTACTGGCGATTTAATGGCGAGAGCAACGAATGATTTAAAAGCAATCGCTATGACAGCTGGTTTTGGTATATTAACGCTCGTGGATTCTAGTTTATATATGCTTACGATCGTTTGTATGATGGGTTTTACAATTAGTTGGGAGCTTACATTTGCAGCGCTTATACCACTTCCAATTATGGCGTATGCGATGAATATATATGGAAAGAAATTGCATGAAAGATTTACAGTTGCGCAAGATGCGTTCGGTGATATGAATGATAAAGTGCTTGAATCAATCGCTGGTGTGCGCGTTATTCGTGCATACGTACAAGAGAATGCAGACGAGGAAAGATTTCATCATTTAGGAGATGACGTCTACGAAAAAAATATGAAGGTAGCGAGAATTGATGCATTATTCCAACCAACTGTGAAAATGCTTGTCGGTCTTAGTTATTTAATCGGTTTAGTGTACGGTGCATACCTTGTGTTCCAGTCAAAGGTGACGCTTGGTGAACTCGTTTCTTTTAACGTGTATTTAGGGATGATGATTTGGCCGATGTTTGCAATTGGTGAATTAATTAATGTTATGCAAAGAGGAAATGCTTCGCTTGACCGTGTGAATGAAACGTTAGCGTATGAGCCAGATGTAAAGAATCCGAAACATCCAAAGCTTGTGCAAGAGCCGGATTATATTCAGTTTGATGATGTGTCTTTCTCATATCCTTCATCAACTGAAGAAAATTTAAAAAAGGTTTCTTTCACATTAAAGCAAGGAGAAACGCTTGGGGTTGTCGGAAAAACAGGAAGTGGGAAAACGACGCTTGTACGTCAACTTCTTCGTCAATATCCGCTTGGAGATGGAGATATTGCAGTCTCTGATGTGACGTTAGATAACATAGCGAATGAAAATGTACTCGGATGGATTGGGTATGTACCTCAGGAACATATTTTGTTCTCAAAAACAGCGAGGGAAAATATTTTATTCGGAAACCGAGAAGCGACTGAAGAAGAACTCGAGAAAGCGATTGAAATCGCGGCGTTTACAAAGGATTTAGAGTTTTTACCAGAAGGGTTAGAAACGCTCGTTGGAGAGAAAGGTGTTTCTTTATCAGGTGGACAAAAGCAAAGGATTTCAATTGCGCGAGCTGTTATTCAAAATCCAGAAATTTTAATTTTGGATGATTCTTTATCAGCTGTAGATGCTCGTACGGAAGCAGCGATCATTGAAAATATAAGAACGGAAAGAAGCGGAAAGACGACGATTATTACGACGCATCGTTTATCTGCAGTGCAACATGCGGATTGGATTCTCGTTATGGATGAAGGCGCAGTTATGGAAGAAGGTACGCATGCTCAGCTTATCCAGAGCGGAGGCTGGTATGCTGAACAGTTTGAAAGACAACAAGGTGAAAGTGAAAGTGCGGATAGTGGGGTGAAAATATGAGCGTTTCAAAACGATTGTTTCAATACGCGATGAAAGTGAAAGGGACGATTTTTGCAGCGATGGCGATGTTATTTATTTTCGTCATTGCAGAGCTTGCTGGTCCTTTCGTCGCTAAAACGATGATTGATGATCATATCGTCGGGATAGAGAAATCTTGGTATGAAACAGAAAAGAGTGAAGAAGCTGTTTCATATAATGGCGCGTTTTATAAGCGAAGTGATCGCTTTGAACAAGGCGAGACAAAAGGTAAAGAAGTACGCGTAATGCAAGTCGGTTTTCAATATTACTTTGTACCGAATAAAGTGAATATTGAAGGATCACGTACTGTAAAAGGGGATATGATTACCGTTCAAAATGGTAAGGCGGTGCAAGTGTATAAAGCGAAGGCATTAACGAAAGAAGAAGTGTTTGCGTTTTATAAACCAGAAATAAACCGTCTATTATTACTTGGTGGTGGCTATTTCGCTTTATTAGTAGTTGTATCATTATTTGCATACGGAAAGCAGTTCTTTTTGCAGAAGGCAGCGAACAAAATTATTCAAATTATGAGGGAAGATGTTTTTTCTCATATTCAAACGTTGCCGATTCGGTACTTTGATCATTTACCGGCGGGGAAAATTGTTTCGCGCGTGACGAATGATACAGAGGCCATTCGTGATTTATATGTAACGGTACTTGCAACATTCGTTTCTAGTATCATCTATATTATTGGGATATTTGCTGCACTATTTTTACTAGATGTGAAGCTCGCTTCACTATGTTTATTAATTATCCCAATTTTAATTGTTTGGGCGATTCTTTATAGAAAATACGCGTCTGTATACAATCATAAAATGCGCTCTCGTTTATCTGATATTAACGGAACAGTGAATGAATCCATTCAAGGGATGCCAATTATTCAAGCGTTCCGTCAAGAGCGTGAAACGAAAAAAGAATTTGAAGAATTAAATGGCGATTATTTTAAGTATCAAAATAAAATTTTAAATTTAAATGCAGCAACTTCGCATAACTTAGTAGCCGTATTAAGAAATATCGCTTTCACAGGAGTGATTTGGTATTTCGGAGGTGCGTCATTAAGTGCTACAGGTATTATTTCACTTGGGGTACTGTATGCGTTCGTCGATTATTTAACACGATTATTCTCGCCAATTACGAATATGGTGAACCAGCTTGCCAACTTAGAGCAAGCGCGCGTTGCATCAGAACGTGTCTTTGAATTGTTAGAGGAAAAAGGGGAAGCGGTAGAAGAAGAACGTATGCCTCGTTTAAAAGGAAATGTAAAATTTGATAATGTATCATTTTCTTATAATGGAAAAGATGAGGTGTTAAAAAATATTTCTTTTGAAGCGAAACAAGGCGAGACAGTGGCACTTGTCGGTCATACTGGATCAGGAAAAAGTTCTATCATGAATGTACTCTTTCAATTTTATGAGTTTGAAAAAGGAAGGCTTACGATTGATGGTCACGATGTAAGAGAAATGCCGAAACAAGCAACTCGTGAGCATATGGGAATCGTATTGCAAGACCCGTTTTTATTTAGCGGGACGGTCGCTTCCAATGTAAGCTTAGAGAACGAAAAAATTTCAAAAGAGCGTATCATAAAAGCATTGCATGATGTTGGTGCTGAAAGATTTGCAAACAATATAAATGAAGAAATTACAGAAAAGGGAAGTACGCTTTCCACTGGAGAACGTCAGCTTATTTCATTTGCTAGGGCGCTTGCTTTTGATCCAGCTATCTTAATTTTAGATGAAGCAACGTCTAGTATTGATACAGAAACAGAGGCGATGATTCAACAAGCACTAGAAGTTGTGAAAAAAGGAAGAACGACATTTATTATTGCTCACCGTCTTTCAACGATTAAAAGCGCAGATCAAATTATTGTGCTCGATAGAGGAACGATTTTGGAAAAAGGGTCTCATGATGAACTAATGAAAAAGCGTGGGCGTTATTATGATATGTATAAAACGCAAATGGAAGGCAATCAGAGTGCTTAATAGGTATGGAGGAGAACTTGTGATTTTCACAAGTTCTTTTTTATTGATGAACATGTCGACTCTTTAGCGAATTACGACAGTTAAATAAGAAGTATTGTTTTACCTTTTTCTTTATAAATGCTATATTAAAAAATGTTACTTATTTTTTGTATGTAGCGTTATTTTTCCCTTTTGTTTGATTATGAAGAAAAAGGATAAACTAAATAAGAACATTTTCATTGAAAAATTGTTCAAGATTGCATACAATCAATATAGTTTTTAAATTCCTATCAGAATACTTGGAGGATTACAATCATGAAGAAATTATTTTCAGTGCTTGCAGTAACTACATTAGCGATCGGGATTGTAGCCGGCTGCGGTAAAGAAGAGAAAAAAGATACAGCTAGTCAAGATGCGTTACAAAAGATTAAACAAAGCGGTGAACTTGTAATTGGTACAGAAGGTACATATCCACCATTTACGTTCCACGATTCAAGCAATAAATTAACTGGATTTGACGTTGAACTATCGGAAGAAGTTGCAAAACGTTTAGGTGTAAAGCCTGTATTTAAAGAAACACAATGGGATAGCTTACTTGCTGGCCTAGATGCAAAACGTTTCGATATGGTTGCGAACGAAGTTGGTATTCGTGAAGATCGTCAAAAGAAATATGATTTCTCTAAGCCATACGTTTCCTCTTCAGCGGCATTAGTTATTGCAAAAGATAAAGATAAGCCTGCTACATTTGCTGATGTAAAAGGGTTAAAAGGAGCACAATCTTTAACGAGTAACTATGCAGATATCGCTAAGAAAAATGGTGCGGAAATTATTGGTGTAGAAGGATTTAGCCAAGCGGCAGAATTATTAGCTTCAGGACGCGTTGATTTTACAATTAATGATAAGTTATCAGTATTAAATTATTTAGAAACGAAAAAAGATGCAAAAATTAAAATTGTAGATACAGAAAAAGAAGCTTCACAAAGTGGATTCTTATTCCGTAAAGGTAGCGATAAGCTTGTACAAGAAGTAGATAAAGCGTTAGAAGATATGAAAAAAGACGGTACGTATGACAAAATAACGAAAAAATGGTTCGGTGAAAATGTATCTAAGTAGTGCATTGGTTTCAGATCGATTGTCTACTTGGACAGATATTATGCAGTCTTCCTTCATGCCTATGCTGAAGGAAGCTGTTTTTACAACAATTCCATTAACGCTTATTACATTTATTATCGGGATTATACTGGCAACGTTAACAGCGCTCGCACGTATTTCTGGTAGTCGTATTTTACAATGGATTGCTCGTATCTATGTATCTATCATTCGCGGAACGCCACTTCTTGTACAATTATTTATTATTTTCTATGGACTTCCAACTCTTAATATTGAAGTTGAGCCATATACAGCAGCAGTTGTTGGATTTTCATTAAATGTCGGTGCATATGCATCGGAAATTATTCGTGCTTCTATCCTTTCCATTCCGAAAGGGCAGTGGGAAGCAGCTTACACAATTGGGATGACATACCCGCAAGCGTTAAAACGTGTTATTTTACCACAAGCGACGCGTGTATCAATCCCGCCGCTTTCAAATACATTTATTAGCTTAGTGAAGGATACTTCATTAGCATCGTTAATTTTAGTAACAGAAATGTTCCGAAAAGCGCAGGAAATTGCGGCGATGAACTACGAATTTTTAATTGTTTATTTTGAAGCAGGTCTTATTTATTGGGTTATTTGTTTCTTATTATCAATCGTACAACAGATGTTAGAAAAGCGTTCAGAACGCTATACGTTAAAATAATCCTTTTACAAAAGGAGTTTTTGTTTTTATGATTTCAATTCAACATTTACAAAAAAGTTTCGGAGATAATACCGTACTAAAGCATATAGATTTAACAGTTGAGAAGGGCGAGGTTGTTGTTATTATTGGGCCGTCTGGATCTGGTAAAACGACATTCTTGCGTTGTCTCAACGTACTAGAAACACCGGATGCTGGTAATATTAGCATCGGTAATAAAGAGCTTAATTTCGCTCAAAAAGTATCGAAGAAAGATATTGTAAATCTTCGTACACAAACAGGTATGGTCTTCCAGCACCATAACTTATTCCCTCATTTAACAGCACTTCAGAATGTAATGGAAGGGCTCATTACAGTGAAAAAAGTAGGGAAAGAAGAAGCAAAGAAAAAAGCAAACTATTTCCTTGAAAAAGTTGGTTTAGCAGATAAAGTGGATTTATATCCATTCCAATTATCAGGTGGACAACAACAGCGCGTTGGAATTGCGCGTGCGCTTGCGATGGAGCCAGAAGTGTTACTATTTGATGAGCCGACTTCAGCGCTTGATCCTGAACTTGTTCAAGAGGTTTTAAAAGTCATGAAAGAACTTGCTAAAGAAGGCATGACGATGGTTATTGTAACGCACGAAATGCGTTTTGCACATCAAATTGCCAACCGTGTTATTTTCATGGATGGTGGTGTCGTTGTCGAACAAGGTACACCAGAAGATGTATTTACAAATCCAAAAGAAGAACGCACGAAAAAGTTTTTACAAATGTTGCAGTAAATTAAGAAAGGTCTCAGGGTATATGCCCTGAGACCTTTTTGCCATATATATTTATTTTTGGAATCCGCCAAGGCTTTGTTCAGCCATTGCAACTAGGCGTTTTGTAATTTCTCCACCAACTGAACCGTTAGCGCGAGCCGTAGAATCTGCTCCTAATTGTACACCAAATTCTTGAGCGATTTCGTACTTCATTTGATCGATTGCAGCTGTTGCACCTGGTACTACTAATTGATTTGAAGAATTTTGGTTTGCCATAGGAATATATCCTCCTTAGAGTTATAAAAATTTTTTTTGGTTGGACTAGCTGGAGTTGAACCAGATTATCGCCCCGGTTGGCGCTAATCCATCGGTAATTAAGTTTGTACTCATAGTATGGATGTTACCTAGAAAGATATACAAAATAATAATTTGTAAATTTTGTCAAAAAAACGTATTGATTTCGTAAATTATGAAATAAGAGTAATCGTTGTATTTTTAAGAAAACAGGCCAAACTAAGGAGGATATTAAATATAATTTTCTCATTGTAGCCTGCTACTTGTAGGCTAATCATTAGCTTCTTATTTATGATTTATTGAAATGAAATCGGTAGCAACTTCATAGTTCTATTTTTAAGTAGGGATGGAGTGAGTGACCGCTCCTATGCATGGGTAGGTGCTCTCTTCAATCTAAAAAAGAGAGGCTTTAAACGATAACGTATGGAGGAATCATGATGGGGATTTGCCCGCTTTGCAACGCATTAGAATCACAAACATATTCTTGTCAAAATTGCCAAAGTATACTCCAAGATTATGGGAAGTCTGTAGATTACATAGACGATTATAGTGCCTATATGGATCAAGAATTATTAAGTGCAGTAGATGGTTTAACGCATAATAATTCAAATGAATATTGCAATCATGTTTTTTATTGCGGAGTATGTAACGTGGAAACTGAGGTTGTAGTGAAACTTGTGTAAATAGAAAACTTCCACCTTATTATCTAGGTGGAAGTTTTTGTTTTTGTATTTGTGAGTGAATCATAGGAGAAGGGATATGTTCGGTGTTTGATGAAGCCCCTGATTTTATTTGAGACATTTTTTCTTTTGTATCACGTAAAGAATGTTCAGTTAAGTAGACGGCATATTCGTAAAATAACTGGCGCGTCAGTTCACTTTGCTCTTTTAATTTTTTATCTTGGAATACAGTTCGCCCAGGTTTAGAGTTGGCTTCAAAGAGCCACGGATTTTCCTTTGTGTCTAAACCGATATCAAAACCGATTTCTCCAATATTTCCGGTTACTTGTTCATCGAGCGCGTAACTTATTTGTAAGGCAGTATGTTTTAATTTATTTTCAATTTGAACTTGTTTCGTTGAATCTGGAAAAAGCTCTTGTAGCAATTTTGTATCACCGCCGCTATTTACGTGCGTTGTTAAACTGCCTTTGCCGGCAATTTTGGCGACGATTGCACTAACTATCCAATTACCGAAATGATTTTTATTTGTATGAATGCGGAAATCAACAGGTTGCCCATCGAAGCGAAGTAACGAAATACCTTGCTGTACGATAAACTTTTTTAAATCATGTCCTTTTAATACGTGGTTTAGAAGAGTTTCTAATGATTGATACTTTCTTAGTTTATTTTCTTCATTTTCGCGATAACGACAGTAGTAGCAATTCTCTGTTTGAGAATAAAATATTTGATGAATATTTCTACCAAAGCTCCCGTGTATTGGTTTCATGTACACAGATTTATACGTGCCAAGAAACCGTTCTACTTGTTCAAAATGCTGAAATGCTTCTGTGTTTGGTAATAAGGGTCTAATTGATTCGTCTTTCATAAGAAGTTGATGAACTTCCCATTTGTTGAAAAAACCTGGGTTAAACCATGGAATGGAGTAGTCTTGTTCTAACTTTCTTTTTGCTCTGACGATTGGTTTATAATTTTCCGCTTGTCGATTCGGTAATCGATCGTAAATGACATTTGGTAAAGGGACCTTTTTCTTTATCCATTGTTTCTCTTGAAAGAAATATCCTTCAATCGTTTCTTCTTCCCAGTTTATATGTTGAACGCCAAAGACGAATACGAACGGTCGTAATGAGAATGGTGGTGTTAACAACTCACTGAGAGCAATTGAACGATTTCCTAAAGGGTTAGAAGAATCATCGTTAAAGCCAGTTGTAAAAATGCCGATTAATGGTCCGAAAATAATTGTTTGGTTTTGTGTGAATGCATGAATAGTAGTGGATTGAGGTAGTAAAAGTTTTTCGGCAATATGTTTTCCGATAATAATTTCGCGAGTAAAGGAATAATGAATTTTCACCTCTTCACTTGCAAGGTGACGTATACCGAAGGAGAGGGATGTAATAGGTGGTGTAATAGAAAAAACGTAAGGTAAAGTAATGCTATTTGGATGTTCATCTGAAATGTTTAATGTATATATATGTTCTTTCAAAATAGGTTTACCTCCTTTCATTATGGTGTAAAGCGACTGAATTTAAGTGGTCCGTGAAATATCTTTTCAGCTAATGAATCACTATGACGAATGTATTGTTCGTAAGAAGGGATCGTGTTGACATACATAAGCCAGATTGCACCTTTTTGATCCATAATTGTGGAAAGTTCTAGTTCAAATAACGAAGAATAAGACTGATCTAGTGTTTGGAATACTTCATTTATAATGTCATGTAAAGCGTCGTGCAATAGTTGCACACCCGTACTAGATAGTACGTATTTAATTTTTGAAAATGAATGCAATGAATCATCGTCCGTTGCTGAGGGTAAAAGTTGATTAGGAAATGAGCTTTTTTGTATAAATTGACCGATAACAGTCCAAGTTTGTTCTTTGTTTTTTTGCAAAATGGTTCGAATGTGGAGTGGATATGTTAATTGATTTGGTGGTTGTAGCATAGTGTGCGCTATGTAACGGGATGAACGTATGTTAGATTTACACCAAGATATAAATTCGTCTGTCCGTTTGATTGTAATAGAAGTATGGTATTTTTCATTTACTGTATCGATATGAAACGTTTTATTTTTGTAAGCAATTCGATATAAGTTATCCTTAGAATGTATATTAGTGGGGCGTATAATAATATCTTTAGTTTTTAACAACAGTTTGAAAATGTTTTGTATCGTTGCAATTTCAAATTTTGGTATATAAGGAGACAGTTTTTTATTAGTGAGAAATAAATCATGTAGTTCACTTAAATTAATAAGTGTGTTATTTAAAAAGGTAGTGGAAGGACGATTGTGCAAAGAGTGAATAATTGATTTTGCTTTTTCAAAGTCTGTTTCCTCGTGAAAAGAATAACGATCATATATATAAGAAGGAATAGGGAATGTTTGCTCTTTCCATTTTCCTGTATCTGTATCGTAAATAAGACCAGAAATAAGGTCTGTTTTAGGATCAATACAAAATGGCGTAAACTGGGCAACGACATTATGATAAAGCCGAGCGCGTTTAGCGATTTCGGTGTAATACGTTTGTTCGTAATGAAATTTAGAAGCTAAAAGACCGAGAACCAACGAAATCACTCCTTTACTACTATTTGCATAATAGGCGAAGCTATATATTGCAAATACGTTTTTATACCATTATACTTTTGTCCGTATGATGATATGCTATAGTTTTGGAGAAGTGAAAGGTTGATTGTAATGAATATATGGTTAAATATGTTAACGACGACAGGACTCGGAGCAATTATTGGGGGATATACGAATCATTTAGCGATAAAAATGTTATTTCGTCCTCATCGTCCTATTTATATCGGAAAGTTTCAAGTTCCATTTACACCAGGGTTAATTCCGAAGCGTCGTGATGAACTTGCTGTTCAATTAGGAAATATGGTTGTAGAACATTTGTTAACACCAGAAGGAATTGGAAAAAAGCTAACAAATGAAGAGTTTCAAAAAGGTTTAATTCACTGGGCGCAAGTGGAAGTGGATAAAGTAATTACGAATGAACAATCACTGCGACATATGTTAGAAAAATGGAATGTAGCGCATGTAGAAGAAGAAGCGACTCGAAAAATCGAACATGTTATTACAGAAAAAATTCATGCATTTTTAGCAGAGTATTATACATATACATGGGAACAGGCTTTACCTCATTCTGTAAATGAAAAAGTAGAGAATGCGATTCCGAATGTCTCGGCGTTTATTTTAGAGCGAGGAATTAGCTTTTTTGAAAGTGAAGAAGGGAAAGCACGTCTTTCAAAAATGATTGATGATTTCTTTGCTTCTCGCGGAACGCTACTTAACTTAGTCGGAATGTTTTTAGGAAATGTAAGTGTAGTGGATCGTGTGCAGCCAGAAGTTATTAAGTTTTTAGGTCAAGATGGTACAAAGCAGCTTTTAACTGACGTACTGCAAAAAGAGTGGGAAAAGTTAAAAGGAAGAGATGTAAAAGAATTAGAAGCATTTGTAGAGAAAGAAATGATTGTAAGCTCCGTGCTGTCAGCAGTTAAAGTAGAGGAAACAGTGAGTAAGTTTTTAAATCAATCTGTTCAGCAAGTATGTGAGCCGGTTCGAGAAACAATTATTGAAAAAGTGGTTCCAAGTGCAGTAAAGAAAGGCTTGAAGTGGGGAACAGAAAACGTAGAGAGTATACTAAATAATCTACACCTTGCGGAAATTGTCCAGCAAGAAGTGTCTACATTCTCAACGGAAAGATTAGAAGACTTAGTTCTGTCTATTACGAAAAACGAATTGAAAATGATTACGTATTTAGGAGCATTATTAGGTGGAATGATCGGACTCGTACAAGGATTGTTACTATTGTTTCTTAGATAATAAGGTGAGTACATAGAAATAAAAGTGAAATTTCTTCACATCTCTTGCATAGTTTGATATGGTAAGAAGAGGTGCGTATGTAAATGCACTGAAAAGGCAGTGCGTATGAAAAGCGCTAGCCTTCTAAAGGAGGAAAAATAAAATGACAAAGAACATTCATGATGTTGCATATGAATTACAAAAAGCAATCGCTGAAAACGAAGACTTCAAAACTTTAAAAGAGAGCTACGCAGCAGTTCAAGCTGACACAGCTTCAAAGAACTTATTCGATGAGTTCCGTACAATGCAACTTAGCCTACAACAAAAAATGATGCAAGGCCAAGAAATCACTGAAGAAGACAACCAACAAGCACAAGAAGTTGTAGCTCGCATTCAACAAGATGCTAAAATTACAAAATTAATGGAAACTGAGCAACGCCTAAACGTTGTAATCGGTGACGTTAACAAAATTATCATGAAGCCACTTGAAGAATTATATAGCGCGCAACAACAAGCGTAATAGTGGAAGACGCTCCTAGTTTAGGAGTGTCTTTTTTGTTTAGGGAATTTAATAGTTATACCACAAAAACTCCCTTTCAAAATAGCCATTTCTTATTGGTTATTTTGAAAGGGATATGTAACACATCTGTTAATTTTTTTTATTGCTGTTAATTGAAGTTTTAATATTTTTTTCGTTCAAAAACGTTTCAATCTCTTTTTGTTTCCTCCCATTTATTTTCTCAAGGCGTTTTGTAAAAGAAAAATTGGCTTTGAATAAGTTACCATCTTGGGTGAGTTTGTCTAATTCTTGATCTAGCTCTACGAAAATATCCGTAGATGATGACATAAATGCATAGATTTCTTTTGAAGGTTTTTTATAATCAGTAGGTAAATTATTATTACTAATAAACTCATGGAAATTCATATCGTTTTGTTTCGCTAAATCAATTAGTTTTTGTAATTTTTCTCGGTCAGATTCCGTGAAATTCTTATCAGAATTTGTTGAAGCGAGAGGGATAATATTTTCAGATAACTCCCAACTATAATCTATATAATTTTTTATATTTTGTTTCATTTCGTCTTCACTAATAGTTTCGTTTTTCTTTGAGGAACTAAATATATTTTCTGGAACTTTAATAGCAACATCTTTAATAGATTGTACATCGTTTTCTTCCTTAGGTTGTACACTGTTTGAACAAGCTGATAGAAATAAAAGAGTAAGTAGCATGAGTGAATATAAAGTATATTTCTTCATTTTAATCTCCTTTTACATTCATTAGTGTCTTTGTAAAATAGCAATATTCCATTTCAAATACTTTACTAAAAGTGCATATAGATGTTTTACCATTTGATAAGATATGACGGATATGAGTAAACCGACGCAAAAAGCGATGAACACATTATAAACATCGGAATAACTAATTTGATGAAACCCTTTAAAGAATCCTAATCCTATTAATAAAATAGGCGAAATAATTAATACTGGCGTGGCAATGATAAGTGCTAGAAGAATCGGTAATAAAAAGAGTAGTACGAAAAAGGCGATAAAGATAAAGGCAAAGTTTAAAACACTTAAGCTCATAACAGAAAAAAGTGCAATTATCATATTTTTGAAGCTTCGTTTACTGTCAGCATTGCTTATTGCATAGGAAACAGTAAGTTCTTTAGCAATGGTTTTAGGGTTTCCTAGCTTTTTAGAAATTTCCTCTTCAGATATTCCATCTTGTTTACCACTAATAAAATGAGTTTCGTACTCCGAGATAATATCCTCCTTTTCTGAATTAGGCATATTCCGTAGGGAAGAAATAAGTTGTTCTAAAAATTCACTCTTGTTCATAACGATCACTTTCCTTTATAAAATGATGAATTATGGCTGAAAATCCTATCTTTTTTCTAAACAGCACACACAATCTATATCTACTTTTTGAAAGGAGATATACTAATTGTGAATAAAATTACAAATAATGGGTGTTCCATTATTTACAAATATATCACTTACTATTATTCTTTGCAAGGTACTGTAAAATTGTTAATAATGTGAATGGATGGAAGTATTTTTGTACATTTTTAGAAGAGATATAAAAATGTTATTTTAAGATAAACAAAAGGTTGTAAGCGTATTCTTTAAATCTTGTCAAAATAATGTCGAATTCATATTGTTGGAAAAATAATGCATTTGTAATATAATGATAAATGATACTTCACCAGCTTAATTAACTAGGTGAAATTAAAATCTTTATTACACACATTATGAAATAAAGGGATGATTAGTTTTGAGTACAGGTGTAAAAGCAAACGACGTGAAGACAAAAACAAAAGGAGCAGATCTTGTTGTTGATTGTTTAATTAAACAAGGTGTTACACATGTTTTCGGTATTCCAGGAGCAAAGATTGACTCTGTATTTGATGTATTGCAAGAAAGAGGACCAGAGTTAATCGTTTGTCGTCATGAACAAAATGCAGCATTTATGGCAGCTGCTATTGGTAGATTAACAGGGAAACCGGGCGTATGTCTTGTAACTTCAGGACCAGGGACATCAAATTTAGCGACAGGTCTTGTTACTGCGAATGCGGAGAGTGATCCCGTTGTTGCTTTAGCTGGTGCAGTACCGCGTACGGATCGATTAAAACGTACGCATCAATCTATGGATAATGCTGCACTATTCGAACCAATCACAAAATATAGCGTAGAAGTAGAGCATCCTGATAATGTGCCAGAAGCACTTAGTAATGCATTTCGAAGTGCGACTTCCACAAATCCGGGAGCTACTTTAGTAAGTCTTCCGCAAGACGTTATGACTGCGGAAACAACTGTAGAGTCTATCGGTGCGCTTTCTAAGCCACAGCTTGGAATCGCTCCCACAAATGATATTACATATGTAGTAGAAAAAATAAAATCAGCGAAATTACCAGTTATTTTACTCGGTATGAGAGCGAGCACAAATGAAGTGACGAAAGCTGTTCGTAAATTAATTGCGGATACAGAACTTCCTGTCGTTGAAACATATCAAGCAGCTGGTGCGATTTCACGTGAGTTAGAAGATCATTTCTTCGGCCGCGTTGGATTATTCCGTAACCAACCAGGTGATATTTTACTAGAAGAAGCAGACCTTGTGATTTCTATCGGTTATGATCCAATCGAGTATGATCCAAAGTTTTGGAATAAACTTGGCGACAGAACGATTATTCATCTTGACGACCATCAAGCAGATATCGACCATGATTACCAACCAGAGCGTGAATTAATTGGTGATATTGCCTTAACGGTAAATAGCATCGCGGAGAAATTACCGAAACTTGTATTAAGTACGAAATCAGAAGCGGTGTTAGAACGATTACGCGCAAAATTATCAGAACAAGCAGAAGTTCCGAACCGTGCTTCGGAGGGTGTTACGCACCCACTTCAAGTGATTCGTACACTTCGTTCTTTAATTAGTGACGATACAACTGTTACATGTGACATCGGTTCCCATTCTATTTGGATGGCGAGATGTTTCCGTTCTTATGAACCACGTAGATTATTATTTAGTAACGGCATGCAAACGTTAGGTGTTGCACTTCCTTGGGCAATCGCAGCTACTTTAGTAGAACCAGGTAAAAAAGTAGTTTCCGTATCAGGTGACGGTGGTTTCTTATTCTCAGCGATGGAGTTAGAAACGGCGGTACGTTTAAATTCTCCAATCGTCCATCTTGTTTGGAGAGACGGCACATATGATATGGTTGCATTCCAACAAATGATGAAATACGGCAGAACATCAGCTACAGAGTTTGGCGATGTTGATCTTGTGAAATATGCGGAAAGTTTCGGGGCGTTAGGTCTTCGTGTTAACACGCCTGATGAATTAGAAGGGGTATTAAAAGAAGCATTAGCAGCAGATGGTCCTGTCATTATTGATATTCCAATTGACTATCGTGACAATATTAAATTAAGCGAAAAATTATTACCAAACCAATTAAACTAATGGAGGCAGATTTGAGATGACTGTTGCGCAATTAATTGATATTGATGCAAAAAAAACGAAAACGAGTAATGAAGTATATCAAACATCTACAATGCTTGCGCTATTAGATGGTATATATGATGGTGTGATTAGCTTTGAAGATTTGAAAAAACATGGTGATTTTGGCATCGGCACATTTGATCAATTAGATGGTGAAATGATTGCATTTGATAATGAATTTTATCATTTACGTTCAGACGGTTCAGCAGAAAAAGTAGAACCAGAAGAAACAACACCATTTGCGACTGTAACGTTTTTTGAAAAAGAAATGAGTTATACGGTAGAGCGTCCGATGAATCGTGAAGAAGTTGAAGCATTATTACATGAATTAATGCCAAGTAAAAACTTATTTTACGGTATTCGAATGGACGGTACGTTCCGTGAAGTAAGAACGAGAACTGTTCCAAGACAAGAAAAACCGTATACACCGCTCGTTGAAGTGACGAAATCACAACCAATCTTTTCATTTGAAAATACAGAAGGTACGCTTGCTGGATTTTGGACACCAGATTATGCGCAAGGTATTGGTGTAGCTGGATTCCACTTACATTATATTGATGATGAAAGAAGCGGGGGTGGACATGTTTTCGACTATGTTATAGAAAACTGTACGATCCAAATTTGTCAAAAAGCTCATATGCATTTAGCACTTCCAGAAACAGCTGATTTTATGGCGGCTGAATTATCAAGAGAAAACTTAGAGGATAATATTGCAACTGCGGAAGGTGCAGAGTAAAAGAGAAGCCGATTCGGCTTCTCTTTTATTTTGAGTTACTCCCGATATGCGGAACAATGCTCATCAGAAATAGAATAGTTCTCTTTACCAGTGTTAAGGCTGATACTTCTACTAATTGATGTCCAAGCCCATCCCATACTGTAACAGTATATAAGGATGACCATTTAATATTCCCACGAGCGAGTCGGAAAGAATAATAGTCGTTATCTGTTGTTACTAAAACTTTGTTATAAATAATATTTTTCGTTTTTTTATTTTGTAAAATAAGGACAAAGTCTAGTTTATCTTCTTCTTTCGGAATTTGTAGTATTCTTGCTACAAACATTCCATTTGGGTTTTTCTTCGTTTCATATACTTTTTCTGATTCTATTTTTAGTTCAGGTTTGCCTCTCATAATCTCTCCCTTTAACATATGCTTACTTCTTTGAAACAAACGGATGCCCCTCATAATAAAAACGCCACGGATAATGTACAGCTTCTTCTGCATAGTCGATATTAATACGAGGTCCTGCTGCTATTTTATATTGTGATGATATGTGTTCATCTTTTGGGACGAGTTCAATATGTAATGTGTCACTTTGTAATGATAAGCCTCGTTCTTCTAAAGTAATTCCGAGGGCACGGCATAGTTTGCCAGGACCGTTTGTTAAATTTTTGTACTGCGCTTTTGTAATGTCTGTTTTGTTGTAGCGTGCTAGTTTTATTTCTTCTATTCCATTTACCGGCTCAAGGGCTCGAATGAGAACACCTTGCGGGGTGCCAACTGGTGCTGTAATAACGTTAAAACAATGATACATACCGTAAATTAAATATACGTAAGCATGCCCTGGTGCGCCAAACATGACTTCTGTGCGGTCTGTCCGTCTGCCGCCGTAACTATGTGCGGCCTTATCATCTGGGCCTTTATATGCTTCTACTTCTACAATGATTCCGCTTCGCTTTATTCCGTCTACAATATGAACGAGTTTTTGCCCGAGTAATTTTTTTGCTACTTCTAACGTATCGCCTTCATAAAAGGAAGGAGGTGCCTGCATTGTACTATCTCCTTTACTAAGTGTATATGTATATAGTAAACCAAATTTTCAGTAGTAATTCTAACTCGTTCTATTTATCGGGTGTATTTCATAAATTATGGATAGAGTACAACAGCGAAGAGGGGGAGTGCGACATGATTTATCGCTTACTAGCTCTTAATATAGATGGGACACTACTATACAACAATGGAAAAATTGCAAAAGGATTAAGAGAAACAATTGAATTTGTGAAAAGAAAAGATGTATACGTTACGTTATTTACGAGCCGTAATTTTCAATCCGCTCATAAAGTAGCAAAGGCGTTAAAATTAGATTCTATATTAGTGACACATGGTGGTGCTTTCGTTTCAGCAACGTTAGATAAGCCGTACGTTCAAAGAAGATTATCTGAAGAGAAGACTTTTAACATTGTGCAAGTGTTAGAGCACTTTGATTGTAACGTACGTATTTCTCATGAACGGTTTTCGATAGGAAATCGTGAGAGAAATACACCAAACTTAATTGCGCGCACTGTATTATCAAGCGCAGATCCGTTATTTTATCCAGTTCAATTTGTAGATTCGTTAGGTGACGCGCTTCGTGACCATCCGGTAGCGGCGCCAAAAATTGATGTTCTTTTCCAAACTAAGGGTGAAAAAGAAAGAGGGCTGAACACATTAAGAAAAGCATTCCAAGATGTAGAGTATGTTGAATGTGATTCAAAACGAATAGAAATCTTGCCGCAAAATGTATCAAAGTTACGCGGATTACAATTGCTTGGAGAGCATTTAAATATTTCGCTAAATGAAATGGTTGCGATTGGAGATAGTATGGAAGATTTAGAGGTTATTGAAAACGTGGGACTTGGTGTAGCGATGGGGAACGCACCTGTAGAGTTAAAGCAAGCAGCAGATTGGATTACACGTTCAAATAGTGAGAACGGTGTAGAGTACATGATTAAAGAGCATTTCCGTAAGCAATTCCCGCTTCCGTTTTTGAAGAATCATAAAAATACACCGAAACGATGAAAGAAAAACGTAGCTTTTTGGCTACGTTTTTTTTGTTGAGCTTATTAAAATGAATGAAAACGCTTTAAATTGTGAATTGTGTATGGGATTCATACAATTCACTTGAATCCTTTAGAAAACTAATGTAAAGTGAATGATGTTGTCAAAATAGTTACACCACATGAAATATTCTTCAGATTAATTTTATTGGGCTCCCATACGTAAAAGCATTTCCGCATGACAGTTTAGTTCACGTATTATTTCAAAAATGAATTGTAGTAATTTTATTAAGTAGTTGTAGCGTTCCTTTGTTGTATTTAAATGGATTATTTTAAGTTAATGTGAGTAAGACCTGGTACATATGAAATGTGCTTCTTTTTGTGATTTTAGGAAGTTTAAAAGGGGGAATGAATTTCTTGAGGAAATCATTTAATCAAAAAATTAAAAAGTTAAGTAGTAGTTTAATAGTTGTATTACTAATATGTATGAATTTTTTAATCCATTTACCATTTAAAGCAGAGGCAGCTACAACAGAGTTAAAAGGTTTAGGTGATGTATCTTATTACAACGCCATCATTTTTGGAGATCATAGTGCAACGAGTGCGGATATTGAAGGTGCGATGGCTGTTCAGAAAAATATGAACGCATCAAGTTATACAGTCGTAGCGGCTGCAACTGGAGCAAATAACTTAGCTGGAGCAACTTGGGTAGATGAAGGATATCCATCATTATTACTAGGCGGTCAATTTACGAAAGCGGGAGCAGGACAAGTAATTATTCAAGATGGAACAGTGGCGATGAAAAAAGACGGTGACCCAGATGGCGCAATGAAAACGTCATATGACCGTATCTCTTATAAAGAGCAAGCGGAGATTGATGCTAAGTTTAAAGAATTTAGAAAAGACGTTGATGGTGTAATTGGGGATGCAAGTAAACTACACACTGATAAGCCAAAACCTAATATGAGCTTTGGAATCGGTGAAGATGTAAACAACCCTAATATTTACGTCTCTTCAGGCCAGACGGGAAAGAAAGCATTTGATGTAAAAGACGTTTTTCTTCCGAATGTAGAGAATAAAGACTTTATTGTTATTTATTCAGATGCAGAAGAAGTGAGCTTTGGTGGCGGTGCAATTTTGTATGATACAAGAAATACTGGGATGGCGACGGATTTAATTAATACATCTCAAGCATATGACCCTAATTCATCTTTTACTGAGTTAGCTAGTAAGGTAATTTGGGTATTTCCTAATGCTACAAAGATAACAACTAAAGGTTATGGTGTAGTAGGTAGTGTGTTTGCACCTAATGCAGTTGTAGAAACAAAAGGTGGTTCTATTAATGGACAAGCCTATGTTGGAGGATTACACCAAAGAGATGGTTTTGAGGTTCATAACTTTAAATTTAACTGGCCAAAGTGGAATAAACCAGCAGCCGAAAAAGGAAATTTACAAATTAAAAAAGTTGATGAAAATGATAAAAACATTGTTTTAAAAGACGCAAAATTTGATGTTATAGACAAAGATAATAACGTTGTGGCTACTGTTACAACAAACGAAAAGGGTATTGCGGAAGTTAAAGATTTACCACTTGGTGACTATTTTGTAAAAGAAATAAATGCACCAGAAGGATATATAAAAGTTGATACACCAGTCAAAGTAACAATTGATAATACAAACGTAATTGAACTTGTTATGAAGAATACGAAAAAAGTAGAGAATGGCCAATTTAAATTATTGAAAAAAGATAGTGAATCTGGTCAACTTCTGCCAGGTGCAAAATTTGATGTTATCGATAAAGATGGGAAAGTTGTGGAAACAATTGTTACAGATGATAAAGGTGAAGCCTTATCGAAACGACTTCCAGTTGGAAGCTATACATTAAAAGAAGTAGAAGCACCGAAAGGATATGAATTATCATCTAGTTCAGTTTCTGTTGATGTAGAGGCTAATAAAGTATTGACTGTAGATGTGGTGAATAAAAAGATCCCCGAAAAAGTAACAGGTCAATTTGAAATCGTGAAAGTAGATGCGGAAGATAAAACGAAAGTATTATCAGACGCAGAATTCGAAGTATATAAAGATGGTAAAAAAGTAGATACGTTACGAACAGATAAAACTGGTAAAGTAGTTTCTCAGAAATTAGAACCAGGAAAGTACACATTAAAAGAAACGAAAGCACCACAAGGATATAAGTTGTTAAAAGAAGAAATTGAAGTCGTTGTGGAAGCGGACAAAGTAGTAGAAGTACAAGTAGAAAATGCAAAAGAACTAGGAAGCTTACAAGTAATCAAAAAGGATGCAGAGAGTGGAAGAGTTCTAGCAGGTGCAGAATTTAAACTGAAAAATGAAGCTGGTCAAGTAGTTGGAGAAGCGAAAACAACGAATAAAGACGGTGTTGTGAAATTCGAAAACGTAGTGCCAGGAAAGTACACGTTAGAGGAAACAAAAGCGCCAGAAGGCTATAAAGCGCTAGAAGTGACAGTAGAAGTGAACGTTGTAGCGAACGAAGTAGTAAAACAAGAAGTTACGAATGAAAAAGTAACGGGTCAATTCGAAATCGTGAAAGTAGATGCGGAAGATAAAACGAAAGTATTATCAGACGCAGAATTCGAAGTGTATAAAGACAGCAAGAAAGTAGATACGTTACGAACAGATAAAACTGGTAAAGTAATTTCTCAGAAATTAGAACCAGGAACATACACATTAAAAGAAACGAAAGCACCACAAGGATATAAGTTGTTAAAAGAAGAAATTGAAGTCGTTGTGGAAGCAAACAAAGTAGTAGAAGTACAAATAGAAAACGCAAAAGAACTAGGAAGCTTACAAGTAATCAAAAAGGATGCAGAGAGTGGAAAAGTTCTAGCAGGTGCAGAATTTAAATTAAAGAACGAAGCTGGTCAAGTAGTTGGAGAAGCGAAAACAACGAATAAAGACGGCGTTGTGAAATTCGAAAGCTTAGTGCCAGGAAAGTATACGTTAGAAGAAACGAAAGCGCCGGAAGGTTATAAGGCGTTAGAAGTAACAGTAGAAGTAAATGTTGTAGCAAATGAAGTAGTAAAACAAGAGGTTATGAATGAAAAAGTAACAGGTCAATTTGAAATTATGAAAGTAGATGCAGAAGATAAAGCGAAAGTATTATCAGATGCAGAATTCGAAGTGTATAAGGATGGTAAAAAAGTAGATACGTTACGAACAGATAAAACTGGTAAAGTAATTTCTCAGAAATTAGAGCCAGGAACATACACATTAAAAGAAACGAAAGCACCACAAGGATATAAGTTGTTAAAAGAAGAAATTGAAGTCGTTGTGGAAGCAAACAAAGTAGTAGAAGTACAAATAGAAAATGCAAAAGAACTAGGAAGCTTACAAGTAATCAAAAAAGATGCGGAGAGTGGAAAAGTTCTAGCGGGTGCAGAATTTAAATTAAAGAACGAAGCTGGTCAAGTAGTTGGAGAAGCGAAAACAACGAATAAAGACGGCGTTGTGAAATTCGAAAGCTTAGTGCCAGGAAAGTATACGTTAGAAGAAACGAAAGCGCCGGAAGGTTATAA